>JAIXZF010000232.1 GCA_027489835.1 Hyphomicrobiales bacterium | reverse complement strand
TCGTCCGCGATCTTGGAGAAATACTCGAAGGCCTTGAGGTCGTCATGCGGCACGCCATCGCCGATGGAGTGCATCTTGGCGAGCTTCCACAGCGCCAGCACATGGCCTTGCCCCGCAGCAAACTCCAGCGCGCGGGCAGCGCCCAGCTTGTCGCCGGCATTGTAGTCCTTCACGCCGGCGCGGAGAGCGTCGCGCGCCGAGGAGAAAGGCGCGAGGGGCACAGGCTGCGCGGCACCTGGCGAGGGCGACAGCACGGCGCGCGGCGCGCCCTGCGCGGAGCTGATCTCCTGCGCAAGGGCGGGGCCGGCCCAGATGCCGGCGATCGCGAGGCAATATCCGAACTTAGAGATCCGCATAGCAGTGCTTTTCAGCCGCTCCACCCGGGTGTGTGACCGCGCCGCCAACCGCCGAGCCGACGGTCTGTGCGTATTTCCAGAGCGCGCCCGAGGCGTAGTCCGTCTCGCGTGGCTTCCAGAGCTTCTTACGCGCCCGCAATTCGGCGGTCGTAAGGCGAACTTTGAGCGTTCCCTTGATCGCATCGAGATCGATGATGTCGCCATCCTGCAGCAGTCCGATCGGCCCGCCGACGGCCGCTTCCGGACCGACATGGCCCACGCAGAAGCCGCGCGTCGCGCCCGAGAACCGGCCGTCCGTGATCAGGGCGACCTTGTCGCCCATGCCCTGCCCGTAGAGCGCGGCGGTGGTCGCCAGCATCTCGCGCATGCCGGGGCCGCCCTTGGGCCCCTCGTAGCGGATGACCAGCACGTCGCCTTCCTTGTACTGCTTGTTCTTGACCGCCTCGAAGCAGAGCTCCTCATTGTCGAAGCAGCGGGCCGGGCCCGAGAATTTCTGCTTCGAGCGCGGCATGCCGGCCACCTTCACGATGGCGCCTTCGGGGGCGAGGTTGCCCCTGAGCCCGACCACGCCGCCCGTCCTGGTCAGCGGCTTGTCGGCCGGGTAGACCACGTCCTGCTGGTCGTTCCACTTCACGCTCGCCATGTTCTCGGCGATGGTGCGGCCGGTCACGGTCATGCAGTCGCCGTGCAGGAAGCCGTGGTCCAGCAGCGTCTTCATCAGCAGCGGGATACCGCCCACCTCGAACATGTCCTTGGCGACGTATTTGCCGCCCGGCTTGAGGTCCGCGATGTACGGCGTCTTCTTGAAGATCTCGGCCACGTCGAACAGGTCGAACTTGATGCCGCACTCATGCGCGATGGCCGGCAGGTGCAGCGCGGCGTTGGTCGAGCCGCCCGAGGCCGCCACCACGGTCGCCGCATTCTCCAGCGCCTTCAGCGTGACGATGTCGCGCGGGCGGATGTTGCGGGCGATCAGCTCCATCACCATCTCGCCGGCCGTGTAGCAGAAGGTGTCGCGGATGTCGTAAGGCGCTGGCGCGCCGCAGGAATAGGGCAGGGCGAGGCCGATGGCCTCGGCCACGGTCGCCATCGTGTTGGCGGTGAACTGCGCGCCGCAGGAGCCGGATGATGGGCAGGCCACCTCCTCGAGCTCCTTCAAATCCTCGTCGGACATCGCGCCGACCGAATGCTTGCCGACGGCCTCGAACACGTCCTGCACGGTGACGGGCTTGCCCTTGAAGTTGCCCGGCAGGATCGAGCCGCCGTAGATGAACACGGACGGCACGTTGAGCCTGACCATGGCCATCATCATGCCCGGCAGCGACTTGTCGCAGCCCGCGAGGCCGACCAGCGCATCGTAGCAATGGCCGCGCATCGTGAGTTCGACCGAGTCTGCGATGACCTCGCGCGAGGCGAGGGAGGCCTTCATGCCCTGGTGGCCCATGGCGATGCCGTCGGTGACGGTGATGGTGCAGAACTCGCGCGGGGTGCCGCCGGCCGAGGCCACGCCCTTCTTCACCGCCTGCGCCTGGCGCATCAGGGCGATGTTGCAGGGCGCCGCCTCGTTCCAGCAGCTGGCGACGCCGATGAAGGGCTGGGCGATCTGCCGGGCGGTCATGCCCATGGCGTAGTAGTAGGAGCGGTGCGGCGCGCGCGCCGGGCCGACGGAGACGTGCCGGCTGGGCAATTTCGACTTGTCAAACACGCGCGCGTCCATCTGTCAGACTCTCTCCGGCATCGTCTTGTCACAAGGCCCGAAGGCCAACCTTCATGTGCCACGCACGGCCTGTCCGCTGCAAACGGACGCCAGCGCGCGCTTTGGAAGCGGCGCTGGTGGCGTGGCTCAGGGATCGGGGGACAAAACGAATGGAAATCAATGAGTTGCCGTGAGCGAGGAAGCTCCGGCTTTGTGGCGCAATCGCGGCGCTTTTGAAAAGGTTCCCGCCCTTCGATCAAAACCACCGGGCTGTGGCGGAAATGCAACGACGCCGGCGCAATGCCTCAAATGAAGGCGGGCAGTATGAAACCGCCGATGATGAAGAACAGCAGGATGCCTGTCGCGAGCGGCAGGTGCTTCTCCATGAAGGTGCGGATGTTGTCGCCATAGAAGCGCAGCGCCACGGCGAACATCATGAAGAAGGTGATGCGCGAGACGAACGTGCCGAGCGTGAACAGGGCGAGATCGAAGTGGATGAAGCCCGACATGATCGTCACGATCTTGAACGGGATCGGCGTCACGCCCTTGGTCAGCAGCACCCAGAACCAGACATGCTTCGAGTTGGCCACCATCGTGCTGGCCTGATCGGCCAGCCCGTAGAGCGTGATGAGCCAGAGCCCGACCGTGTCGTAGAGCAGCCATCCGATCCCGTAGCCGAGATAGCCGCCGGTGACGGCGCCAGCCGTGCAGACGAGCGCGTAGTACCAGGAGCGGTCCGGCCGCGCGAGGCACATGGGGATCAGCAGCGGCAGCGGCGGAATCGGGCTGACCGAGCTCTCCAGAAAAGTCACCGCAAACAGGACCCAGACAGCCCTGGGGTGGCTGGCATAAGACACAACCCAGTCATAGGCTCGCTTGAGCATGTCGTTCGATCGGTCCTTGCGGGGAGCGCATCTGCGCCGATGTCCGGCGTATGGCGTCGGCGAGCGGGGACATAGCGCAGGGGCCGGCAACTTGCCAGTGAGGCCGCGTCGCACTCAGCAAAAAAGCCGCCCGGCGAAAGGCCGGGCGGCTTCCCAGGTGGCAGAGATCACTCGTCGGCGGCGAGCACGCGTCCCTTGAAGAGCACTCCGGCGGCGAGGCCGCCAAGCAGCGGCGCGACGATGTAGAGCCAGAGCTGGCTCAAGGCCTGCCCGCCGACATAGACATTCGGCGCCAGCGTGCGCGCGGGATTGAGAGAATTGCCGGTGATCGGCACGAAGGCAAGGTGCAGCAGGGCGAGTGTCAGGCCGATGATCAGCCCCGCGACATTGCCGCCGCCATTCTTGGCCTGTGTCACGCCGAGGATGACGGCCGTGAAGATCAGCGTGGCGCAGAACTCGACCAGGAAGGCGGAGGTCACCGACCAGCCGCCGAAGGTGTTCTGCCCGAACACGCCGCCCCTGATCGTGTAGCCGCCCGGCGCGCCGCTGAGGATGAGGGCCAGCATGCCCGCGCCGACGAAGGCGCCGATGATCTGGCCGATGACGTAGCCCGGCACCTCGCGTGCCTCGAAGCGTCCCGCTGCCCAGAGCGCGACGGTGACCGCCGGGTTGATGTGGCAGCCCGAGACGGGCCCGACGCAGTAGGCCATGGCCGTGACGGACAGCCCGAACGCGAGCGCGATGGCAAGGATGCCCTGCGTCTGCACCGAAGCGCCCATGGCGGCAGGCGGCGTGAGCCCGAGGCCCAGCAGGTTGACGGCGACGACGGCTCCGCACCCGACGAAGACCAGGACGGCGGTTCCGAAAGCTTCGGCAATGTACTTCTTCATGACACCCCCTGTGTTTGGACAGACCTCGATCGTTATGCGAGTCCGGTGATGTCGGCAACGTGACGGCTGGCGCTAGCGCAGCCATCCCGCCAGCAGCGGCACCAGCAGCGCCGTCACCAGCCCGTTCAGCCCCATGGCGATGCCGGCGAAGGTGCCGGCCACCGGATCGACCTGGAAGGCGCGCGCCGTGCCGATGCCATGCGAGGCGATGCCGGCCGCAAATCCGCGGGCGCGGTAATCGGTCAGGCCCATGGCGTTCATCAGCGGCGTGACCATGATGGCGCCGAGGATGCCGGTGCTGATCACAAGCGTGGCGGTGAGGGACGGCTCGCCGCCGATCTCGCGCGCCACGCCCATGGCGATGGCCGCCGTCACCGATTTCGGAGCCAGCGCGGCCAGCACCTCGTAGGGCGCGCCGAACAGCCACGCGATGCCGACAGCCGAAACGACCGCGGTGGCCGCGCCCGCCACCAGCGCTGCTGCGACCGGCAGCAGCGCGCGCCGCACCACCGGCCAGTTGCGGTGCAGCGGCACGGCCAGCGCCACCGTGGCGGGGCCGAGCAGGAAATGGACGAACTGCGCCCCGTCGAAATAGACGGCATAGGGCGTGCGCGTAATCCACAGCAGGGCCGAGAGGATGCCGACCGCGATCAGCACCGGGTTGATCAGCGGACTGCGTCCGACGGCCAGCGAGAGCCTGTCGGCCAACGCATAGGCAAGCAGCGTCAGCGAGAGCCAGAGCAGCGGGCTCGCGGAGAGATAGACCCAGAGCAGCTCGGGCTTCACGGCGCGCCGTCCTTGCCCGTCCAGCCCGCCACCTTCACGAACACCAGCGCGGTGACGACCAAGGTCAGCGCGGTCGAGGCGACGAGCGCGACGGCGAGCCCCGCCCCATGGGCTGCCAGCGTCGCCGCATGGCTGACGATGCCCGCGCCGGCCGGCACAAAGAGCAGCGACAGGTTGGCGAGCAGGAAGGCCGCCACCGCCCCGAGCGGCATCGCATCGACGCCGGGCGCGTCAGGCCAGATGCGCGCCCGCAACTGCAGCCCGGCGAAGAGCAGCGCCATGCCGATCACCGGCCCGGGAATAGGCAACCCCAGCCCGCGCGAGATCGCTTCGCCGGCAAGCTGGCAGCTGAGGAGGATCAGGATGGCGTTGAGCATGGGAGGCGACTTTGGTCGCCGTTTGTCCGCTTGGCAATTCCGTGATCGCTGGCCGCAGTGCATATGAGCCGGATTCGGTCATTCATCAGGCGTGCTGCGGTACTGGGTCAACCAGCTCCGCTCTCGGGCAATGCCAGCGGTGTCATCCCCGGCGGCCCGCAGGGCCGGGAAGGGGATCCACGTCATCGTATGCCATGGATTCCCTTCCCCTCCGCTTCGCTCCGGCCGGGAATGACGCCAGATGTGCATCCGCCGTCATCGTGAGCGCAGCCAATTGGTCGAGTTCACCGGGACCATGCAAGCAACGCCAAAGTCCACAAACATGGAATAAGAATTAATTGTCTATTGTAGTATCGAGTATAAACTTGATTGCATTGAGAGTTTAATGATCCATCGACATCGCAGCCATGGATAGATTTATGCCAAATCTCAAACGTTGGGGGTTGTTCGCATGCGTCCTCTGCATGTGGCTCGTTTCGGGTTATGCAACATTCGAGCTTTTGTTCACTGGACGTTTCTATTTAGGTCGGTCATCGCAGCAGTATGACTTAAGCTGGGGAAACGCGCCTGCTCTGATTTTTCAGGTCCCCATTATAACGGTTTTCTTGCTTGGCTTTCTGTTCATCTACAATCTGATCCCACGCGACAGCATTGTCAGGCTTTGGATCAGACGCCGAATCCGGACCCTGCGCGAGAGAATGCCTCAGCCGCCACCACGGGACGTGCCGAGAATCGAAGATCGATCAAAAACCTTGTCGGCCAGCGAGCATGATCGCCGGATGCTCGATCGCAAGTGATCAAACACTACTTCGTCTTCTCGAACAGCTCCCGCCCGATCAGCATGCGCCTGATCTCGCTCGTGCCGGCGCCGATCTCGTAGAGCTTGGCGTCGCGCAGCAGGCGCCCGGTGGGGTATTCGTTGATGTAGCCATTGCCGCCGAGGAGCTGGATGGCGTCGAGGGCCATCTGCGTCGCCTTCTCGGCGGCGATGAGGATGGCGCCGGCGGCGTCCTCGCGCGTCGTCTCGCCCCGGTCGCAGGCCTTGGCCACCGCGTAGACATAGGCCTTGCAGCTGTTCATCGTCACATACATGTCGGCGAGCTTGCCCTGCACCAACTGGAACTGGCCGATGGGCTGGCCGAACTGCTTGCGCTCGTGGACGTAAGGCATGACCACGTCCATGCAGGCCTGCATGATGCCGAGCGAGCCGGCAGCGAGCACGGCGCGCTCGTAATCGAGCCCTGACATCAGAACGTTCACGCCCTTGCCGAGCCCGCCCATGATGTTCTCCTCGGGCACCTCGCAATCCTCGAAGACGAGCTCGCCGGTCTCCGAGCCGCGCATGCCGAGCTTGTCGAGCTTCTGCGCCACCGAAAAGCCCTGGAAGCCCTTCTCGACGAGGAAGGCGGTGATGCCGCGCGAGCCGGCGTCCATGTCCGTCTTGGCGTAGATGATCAGCGTCTCGGCCTGCGGGCCGTTGGTGATCCACATCTTCGAGCCGTTGAGGACATAGCGGTCGCCGCGCTTGTCGGCCCGCAGGCGCATCGACACCACGTCTGAGCCGGCGCCGGGCTCACTCATCGCGAGCGCGCCCAGATGCTCGCCCGAGACGAGCTTGCCGAGATAGCGCTTCTTCTGCTCGTCCGTGCCCCAGCGGCGGAGCTGGTTCACGCACAAATTCGAATGCGCGCCATAGGACAGGCCGACCGAGGCGGAAGCGCGGCTGACCTCCTCCATGGCGATGCAATGCTCGAGATATCCGAGGCCTGCGCCGCCCCATTCTTCCTCGACGGTGATGCCATGCAGGCCCAGCGCGCCCATTTCGGGCCAGAGTTCGCGGGGGAACCAGTCTTCCTTGTCGATCTTGTACGCTAGCGGCGCGATCCGCTCCTGGGCGAAGTCGCGCACGGTCTCGCGGATGGCGTCGGCCGTGTCGCCGAGGTCGAAGTTGAAGGGGCGGGGCGCGTTCGCGAGCATGACGGATCCTCCACGGCGTTTGGCCTGTGTTTGCACCTGTTCTAGCAGGCGGTCCGTAATTGTCATGCGCTCCGGCCGGTGAGCGGCGCAACGGCGCCGGCTTTCCGCTGCACATCCTGGCCGGTCGGCGGCCACCTTCGGCCATGCGACCGGCGACGTGCTTTCGCGGTAAGGTTTACAGAGAATGAATCCCGTCGGAGCAGTCTGGATGCATTGCCTTGCCTGCGAAAACGTCGCTAGGGTCCTTCCAACGACGGCGCCGAACAAGCGCCGCCGGGCCGCCCACGGATGCCCAGGTCCGCCGCATCTCCTGGGAATTCGCGGGCTCGGCCGGTTGGTTGCGGGAGTTTCTGGCCTCCTCAGATCCGCAGCCAACCGGCCAAATTTCTTTCAGCGCCCCGCGCTTTCTCATCCGTCGACGCAGCCTCCATCTAGCCTGAAGCGCAGCGAGGCGGCAGGGGGACAGCCGAGGATACGGTGCGACGCGAGCGAGTCGGCCGCCGCTCACTCGGCGGCGACGAGGGACCCGGCGCTTGCTGCATGAAGCGCCCTGAGCTTGGCGGCGCGGATCCGGGCCCGAGCGGCCAGCTTCATGGCATAGGCGTAGGCATCGTCCAGCGAATCGCGCAGCGGGCCTTCGCTGCCGGCGACCAGCGGCTCGAGGAAGGCCTCTTCGCCCATTGTCTCGAAATCCTGGAGGAAGGCTTCGGCCTCCGGCTCCTGCATGTGAGCGAGCGTCGCAGCCAGGATGAGTTCCACGGCCCGTTCCCGCATCACCGCGCGGTTGTCGGCATCCAACGTCATTGCCAAATCCCCCTTAAAAATCAGATCAGTTACATGAAGCCCCGCAAGGCGCGGGTGGAGCATGAAAAAACCGTCTCCTGGGTGGAACTTAGCGCACAATGGGGGGTTTGGCCAATGGCCCGGATTGCGTGCACGGCAAACTTTCGTCGGAAGCATGAACGAATTGCGGCCATGTGGGACAGCATCCCGGCGCGCTGCGTGTCGGGGCCGTTCCTTGCCCGGTGGACAACAAAAAAGGCGCCCCGCAGGGCGCCCCGTTCGCTTGGCCTTCAGGCGACGCAGCGCGTCACTTGATCTTGGCTTCCTTGAACTCGACGTGCTTGCGCGCGACCGGATCGTACTTCTTCTTCGTCATCTTCTCGGTCATCGTGCGCGAGTTCTTCTTTGTCACGTAGAAATAGCCGGTGTCGGCGGTCGACACGAGCCTGATCTTGATGGTCACGGCCTTGGCCATAGGTCACCTGTTCGTCTGAGCTGGCGGCCTGGAAAGAGGCGCGCAACAAAAAACGCCGGGACGCGCCCGGCCGAAATCCGGCTGCTGTTTGACGGTGGATCGCCGCGAAGTCAAGAGCTTTCGCCCGCCCGGACAGCGATGTTGTCGATCAGCCGCGTCGAGCCGATCCGGGCAGCGACAAGCGCCCGAAGCGGCGCTGACGGGCGCGCGCCTGCCGGCGCAAGCGTTCCGGCGTCCCTCAGCTCCAGATAGTCGAGCGCGAGCCCAGCCTCCTCGATCAGGCGGCGCCCTTCGGCCAGCACAGTCGCTGGCGCCTGTCCTGCGGCGACGCCGTCCGCGACTATCCCGAGCACGCGGTGCAGTACAAGCCCGGCCCTCCGCTCGGCGGAGCTCAGAAAGCGGTTGCGCGATGACATCGCCATGCCGTCGGGATCGCGGATGGTGGGCGCGCCGATCACCTTGACGCCGAGATCGAGGTCGGCGGCCATCCGCTTTACCACCTGCAGTTGCTGGTAGTCCTTCTCGCCGAAGATCGCCACATCGGGCCGCGCCTGCGTGAACAGCTTGCAAACGACCGTGGCGACGCCCGGAAAATGGGTCGGCCTGAATGCATCCTCGAGCCCGGCGGCGGCAGGCCCGGCCAGCGTCACCGTCGTGGCGAAGCCGTCGGGATACATCTCGGCCGCCGTCGGCGCGAAGATCAGGTCGGCCCGGGCCTCGGTCAGCCTGGCGCGGTC
>JAIXZF010000134.1 GCA_027489835.1 Hyphomicrobiales bacterium | reverse complement strand
CACCCGCGAGCGGTAGGACAGCGCCTCGGCCAGGTGCAGGCGCGCCACCTTCTCCTCGCCGTCGAGATCGGCCAGCGTGCGGGCGACCTTGAGCACGCGGTGATAGCCGCGCGCGGTGAGGCGCATGGCGTCGGCCGCATCGCGCAGCAGCTTGGCTCCGGCCGCGTCGGGCTTGACGATCTCGTCGAGAAGCTGGGCCGGCGCCGCGGCATTGACGAGGACGCCCGGCTGGCCCAGCGCCTCGAAGCGGGCGCGCTGGCGCTCGCGCGCGGCGGCGACGCGCGCCGCAACCTCGGCCGAGCCTTCCTTGGGCGGGGGCAGCAGCAGGTCGGAGGCCGCCACCGCCGGCACGTCGATGGCGAGGTCGATGCGGTCCATCAGCGGCCCGGAGATGCGCGAGAGATACTGCGCCATGCAGCGCTCATTGGGCTGGCGCTTGCAGGCGAAGCCCGGCTCGGTGGCGCGGCCGCAGCGGCACGGGTTCATGGCCGCGACGAGCTGGAAGCGGGCTGGATAGGTGATGCGGTGGTTGGCGCGGCTGATCAGCACCTCGCCCGTCTCGATGGGCTGGCGCAGCGCGTCGAGGGCCTGGGGCTGGAATTCGGGCAATTCGTCAAGGAAGAGCACGCCGCGATGGGCTAGGCTGACTTCGCCGGGCCGGGCCTGGAGCCCGCCGCCGACCAGCGCCGCCATCGAGGCCGAATGATGCGGCGCGCGGAAGGGCCGTCGGTCGGTCAGCGCGCCGTTCTGGATCAGCCCGGCCACCGAATGCACCATCGACACCTCGAGCAGCTCGCGCGGGCCGAGCGGAGGCAGGATCGAGGGCATGCGGCTCGCCAGCATCGACTTGCCGGCGCCGGGCGGGCCGTTCATCAGCAGGGCATGGCCGCCGGCCGCCGCGATCTCCAGCACGCGCTTGGCCATTTCCTGGCCCTTCACGTCACCGAGGTCGGGCAGGTTCGGCGGCGCCTTCGCGACGGCGGCGACGGGGCGCGCCATGATCTGGACCCCGCGCATGTGGTTCGCCAGCTGGACCAGGGTCTGCGGCGCCAGCACCTCGAGCTCCGCCGAGGCCCAGGCCGCCTCCGGCCCGCTGGCGGCCGGGCAGATCAGCCCGTGCCCGCGCGCGTTCGCGGCGACGGCCGCCGGCAGCACGCCCGCCACGGACGTGATCGTGCCGTCGAGCGCCAGTTCGCCCAGCACCGTGTAGCCGTTCAGCGCGTCGGGCGGGATCGCGCCCATCGCCGCCATGATGCCGAGCGCGATCGGCAGGTCGTAATGGCTGCCCTCCTTGGGCATGTCGGCGGGCGCGAGGTTGACGGTCAGGCGCTTGGCCGGCAGGGCGAGGCCGGAGGCGATCAGGGCCGAGCGCACGCGCTCCTTGCTCTCGGCCACGGCCTTGTCGGCCAGCCCGACCAGCACGAAGGCGACGCCGCCGGCGCTGAGCTGGACCTGGACGTCGACGGCGCGTGCCTCAACGCCCTCGAAGGCCACCGTCGCGACGCGTGTCACCATGAATGCCGCTCGCCCCAACCCACGCGCCATACGCGCGCTCAAGCCCCGTGGGCGCACAGATAGGGCGCGCGGCCGCGGGGGCAAGAACAAGGCAGGAACGGTTGCTGGCTGGCGCGCGAAGGCCACAGGGAGGCCCCGCGATCCGTTCAGGCTGAGTTCACGGTGCCGTGAATACGACCCTCGGCACGATCCTTGCCGGTCCGGCATCGCGACCCTTCATCCCGACGAACCCCGAGCCCGACACCATGAGCGATCCGGCCGCGAGCGCGCCGACCGAACAGCCGAGCGGCTTCGCCAGCGACCTCGAGGCGGCGCGATCGTTCATGGGGCTGTCGCGGGGCTGGTGGACCGGCGGGACTTCCCGGCAGGCCTGGCTCTGGACGCTGTCGCTGGCGGCGATGATCCTCGTCAATGTCGGCGTCAACGTCGGCGTCAACGGCTGGAACGGCTGGTTCTTCAACGCGCTGGAGCGGAAGGACGGGGCTTCGGCCGGCATGGCCATCGCCGTCTTCCCGCTCATCGTCCTGGCGGCGGCAGGCGTCGGGGTGATGATCCTCAAGACGCGCGAGACGCTGCAGGTCTACTGGCGGCAATGGCTGACGGCGAAGCTGGTCGACATGTGGGTGGCGCGGCGGCGCTTCCAGCGGCTCGGCCCCTCGGGCCTCGAGCCCGCCAACCCCGAATACCGCATCGCCGACGATGTGCGCTGGGCCACCGAGCCGCTGGTCGATTTCGCCATCGGCCTGCTCTCGGCGGTCATCACCGTCATCACCTTCGTCGGCATCCTGTGGACGATCGGGGGAGCGCTCACCATCGGCTCTAAGGCCAGCGCCATCACCATCCCGGCCTATCTGGTGCTGGCGGCCATCACCTACGGCATCACGGTTTCGCTGCTCATGGTCATGGTGGGGCGGAACCTGCCGAGGCGCTATGCGCGGCGCAACGAATCCGAGGCCAAGTTCCGCTTCGGGCTGATGAGGCTCAGGGACTCGGCGGACGCCATCGCCATCGGCGGCGGGCAGGCCGGCGAGCGCCGCGCCATCGGCGAGACCTACGCCACGCTGGCGGGGCGCTGGCTGGCTGTGATCCGCGAGCGGGTGAAGCTGACCTGGATCACCAACGGCAATGGCGTGCTGGTGCCGGTGGTGCCGCTGCTGCTCGCCGCGCCGAAATACCTTGCGGGCGAGATGACGCTGGGCGCGGTCATCCAGGTGGCGGCCGCCTTCGTGCAGGTGCAGATCGCCTTCAACTGGATCCTCGAGAACTTCATGCGCATCGCCGAATGGCTGGCCTCCGCCCGGCGCGTGAACGAGCTGGCCGAGGCCATCGAGACGCTGGAGGCGCTGCCGCCGGCCTCCATCGGCGGGCCCAAGCTGATCGCCGGCGCGCCCGGCCGGCTGGTCGCCCACGGCCTCCAGCTCAGGGACCGCGACGGCCGGCCGCTGGCCGAGCCGCTGTCGTTCGAGGCCGCCGCGGGCGAGACGCTGCATCTCGGCCATATGAGCAGCGAGGCCGCGAGCGCGGCGCTGAGGGCGCTGGCCGAGCAATGGAGCTGGGGCGAAGGCGTGGTGGCGCGCGCGCCGGATGCCGTGGTCGGCGCCGCCGCGCGGCGCATGCGCTGGGCGGAGACCTCGCTGGCGGAGGCGCTGGCCGGGGATCTCGGGGCCGACCGCCAGCAGATGGAGGCGGCGCTGACGCGCACTGGCCTTGCGAGGCTCGCCGCGCGGCTCGACGAGAACGCCGAATGGGACAAGGCGCTGACCGAGGGCGAGCGCCAGCGTCTCGCCTTCGCCAGGCTGCATCTGGCCGCGCCCGACATCGTGCTCATCGACGACGCGCTGCACGCGCTCGACGAGGCCGACGCCGCGGCGCTGTTCGCCGATCTGCGGGCCGCCCTTCCGGCCGCGATCATCGTGGCGGCCGGCTCGTCGGCGGTGCTGGCAGCGGCCGCGACGCGACCCGTCGGGCCCGCGGCCGCGACCGTCGACGAGACCGCGACACTGCCCGTGCCGCGCAAGCGGCGCGGCGCGCCCGCAACGCCCTGAAACGATCCGCCCCGCCGCCCGGCGCGGGACCACCCTCAAGGAGCCCTCCGCAATGCTGAATGACTGGAACGTGTTCTGGGGCCTGCGCGTCGCCGAATGCCCCTGCGATGTCCATTTCGTCGAATGGCTCGAGGAGACGGGCGTTACCGGCAAGACGATCTACCATTTCGGCTCGGGCGGGCATCACTACGTCGGCATCCGCTGCGCCGAGCCCGAGCTCGACAATGCGGTGCTGTCGATCACCGCCTCGACGCCGGAGTACGAGGCCTTCCTCAAGCTCGCCAAGGAGCAGCCGGCGCTGCTGCACCATTATTCGTGCTATTTCGGGGACATCTACACCTCGAACGCCAAGCTGCTGCCGATGTTCGACGTGGTGACGCTGTTCCACTCCTGCGAGTTCCGCAACGAGAAGAACGACGCCTACGGGGCCCTCACCGACCTCGAGGTCATGGAATTGTTCGTCGACCGGCTGAACCCTGGCGGCCATATCCTGTTCTACACGGGCTCCTTCGCCTATGCGGGCGCGGAGCCGCTCATCGCGGAGCTCGAGACCACGCGTCCGATCGAGAAGGTCGGTCTCTTCAAGACGCTGCTGGTCTACCGTAAGAGAGCCTGAGCGCGCCCGGTCGGCGCGGCCGACAAACGGGACGGATGCATGGCCGCGGCCCAGCCGAGAAGCCGATGGTGGTGGCTGGGCCCTGCGGCGAGCCTGGCGATCTTCGCCGCCTCGATCGCGGTGCTGACCTTCATCCTGCGGGAGATCGACAGCGCCGAGGTGCTGGGCGCGCTGGCCCGCACGGGGCGCGAGCAACTGCTGATGGCGGTGGGCTTCGCGGCCCTGAGCTATGCGCTGCTCACGGGCTACGATGCGCTGGCGCTGCGCAAGCTCGGGCTCGCCATCCCCTACCGCACGACGGCGCTGGCCTCCTACACCAGCTTCTCGGTGTCGTTCACGCTCGGCTTTCCGCTCGTGACGGCGGGGACCGTGCGCTACTGGATCTATTCGGGCCGGGGCGTGCGGACCTCCGAGGTCGCCAAGCTGACCGTGATGGTCGGCGTCACCTTCTGGCTCGGCATGGCCGTGGTGCTCGGGGCCGCGATGCTGCACGCGCCGGACAGCGTCGCCGTCGCGGCGCGGACGACGCCGCTCGTGGTCCAGGGCATGGGAGCGGCGATCGTCGCCGGTGTCCTGGGCTATCTTGCCTTCGTGGCGGGCGGCCAGCGCGCGATCGCGCTGCGCGGCTGGCGGCTGGAGCTGCCCGGCGCGACCATGAGCATCGCGCAGATCCTGCTCGGCGCCGGCGAGGTCTGCGCCGCGGCGGCCGTGCTCTACGTGCTGCTGCCGGCCGGGCACGGCCTCGGCTTCGAGACGTTCCTCGCTGTCTATGTCTTCGCCTGCGTGGTGGGGGTGGCGAGCCACCTGCCGGGCGGCGTCGGCGCCTTCGAGGCGACCATCCTGATCGGGCTCGCGGCCCTGCCGCGCGAGCCCGTGCTCGGGGCGCTGCTGCTGTTCAGGCTGATCTACTACATCGCGCCCTTCATCCTGGCGCTGGCGCTCCTCGGGCTCTACGAAATCGGCAAGAGGCTGCGCTCGCGCGGGCGCTGACGGCTCAGCTCTCGCCGCCCCGCTTGAGGAAGCTTCTCGCGCCGAGCACGATGCGGCGATCCACGTCGCCGACCGCGGCCTCGTCCTTGCCGGCATAGGGCAGTGCGTCGAGCACGTGGCGCATGGCGTTCAACCGGGCGCGAAGCTTGTCGTTGGCGCGGATCACGGTCCAGCGCACCTCGCTGTCCGTGCGCTCCAGCATCGTCTCGATGGCGGCGGAGTATTCGTCGAAGCGGTCGATCGCCTCGAAATCGATGGGCGACAGCTTCCAGCGCTTCAGCGGATCATGATAGCGCGCGTGCAGCCGCTTCATCTGCATTTCCGGCCCGATGGTCAGGAACAGCTTGAAGATGTGGATGCCGTCGCGCCGGAGCAGGCCCTCGAAGGCCGGCGCCTCATCGAGGAAACGCTCGTGCTGCTCGTCGGTGCAGAAGCCCATCACGGGCTCGACCATGGCGCGGTTGTACCAGGAGCGGTCGAAGAACACGATCTCGCCGCGCGTCGGCATCTGCGCCGCATAGCGCTGGAAATACCACTGGCCCTTCTCGATGTCGGAGGGCTTCGACAGCGCCACGATGCGGGCGTCGCGGGGATTCATGTGCTGCGCGAATCGGTGGATCGTGCCGCCCTTGCCGGCGCCGTCCCGGCCCTCGAAGACGATGACGACGCGCTCGCCCGCCTCCTTGACCCAGTTCAGCAGCTTCTGCATTTCGATCTGCAGGTCCGCGAGTTCGGCCTCGTAGCGCTTGCGCTTCAACTTGCGCTCATAGGGGAAATCGCCGCTGGCGAATGCCGAGGCGGCGATCGGATCCGGCAGCTTCGGCGTCTTGATGTCGAAAGCAGCGCGGCCGGATGCTCCAGCCTCGGATTTGCCCGCTCCCTTGCCGCCCGCGCCCTTCTTGC
Organism: Hyphomicrobiales bacterium; assembly: GCA_027489835.1. Classification (GTDB taxonomy): domain Bacteria; phylum Pseudomonadota; class Alphaproteobacteria; order Rhizobiales; family Beijerinckiaceae; genus Allobosea. The sequence goes on along the minus strand of JAIXZF010000134.1, from coordinate 5,923 downwards.
CAGCCATTCCGATCCCTCGCCTGCTTGGGCGGCGAGCCTAGCAGAGCGGCGATTGGGCACAAGGCTGCGGACGGCGCGGCTTTCGGCCTTGTGCCTGCCAGCGCGGCGCGCCTACATGAGGTGCAAGCCCGCAAGGCCAGTCCATGCGGGCGAGGCCTGTCCGGACCGGTGACCGCATGGACCCTTTCGACGCCCGGCGCATGCGCCAGGGGGCCCTCATCGGGATGGCGGCAGGCGCGGCCGGGCTGCCGGCTTTGCTGGCCGCGTCGCAGCCTGCGGTCTGGGCGCTCCTGCCCGCATTGGCGGCCTTCGGCGCGAGCATCCTTCTTGCCCGGGCGCCGGCGGAGCCGGACCCTCTCCCCATGCCGGCCGGCGTGGACGCCTCGCGCGGGCCGCTCCCCGCTCCTGGCGCCAACCCCGCCCCCCTCCCCGCGCTCGGTGCTGCCGCGGTCGAGGCCTTCGCCCTGCCGCTGCTCTTGACCGACGCCGACGAGGCCGTGACCGCCGCCTCGGCGGCGGCGCACGCGATCTTTCCCGGGCTGGTGCCGGGCCGGCCCGTCACGCTCGCCATCCGCGACCCCGATTTCCTCGACGCTCTCGACTCCACGCGGCGCGACGGCGCGTCCCGCAGTGTCACGCTCGGCGAGACGGTGCTGGGCGCACGAACCATGCGGGCCTCGCTCAGCCCGCTCTGGGCGCCCGGCGCGGCGGCCTTCGCGCCGGCCGGGGGCGTCGTCTCCGTGTTCGAGGACCTGACCGAGCAGCGCGCCACCGAGCGCATGCGCGTCGACTTCATCGCCAATGCCAGCCACGAGCTGCGCACGCCGCTGGCCTCGCTGCTCGGCTTCATCGAGACGCTGCAGGGCCCGGCACGGGACGATCCGAAGGCGAGGGAGCGCTTCCTGCCGATCATGCGCGAGCAGGCCGGGCGGATGGCGCGGCTGATCGACGACCTGCTCTCGCTCTCGCGCGCCGAGTTGAGGGCGCACCAGCAGCCGGTCTCGCCGATCGACCTCAACAGCATCGTGCGCGAGATCGTCGATTCCCTCGGCCTGTCGGCCCGCGAGCGGGGCGTCGCGCTGGAGGTCTCGCTCCCGGCAACGCCGTCGGTCATCCGCGGCGACAGGGACGACCTGCTGCGCATCGTGGAGAACCTGGTCGAGAACGGGATCCGCTATGGGCGCGACGGCAAGCGTGTCGAGATCGCCCTTGCCCGGCTGCCCGGCGCGCTCGCGCTCGGCGTCACCGACCATGGGCCCGGCATCGCGCCCGAGCACCTGCCGCGCCTGACGGAGCGCTTCTACCGCGCCGACATCTCCCACAGCCGGGAGATCGGGGGCACGGGCCTCGGCCTCGCCATCGTCAAGCATCTCGCGGCCCGCCACCGGGCCCGCCTCGAGATCGACAGCAAGCCCGGCGCGGGCGCGACGTTCAAGGTGATTTTCCCCAGTCTCGATGGGTGACACCGGAACATGACGATTCTGTCACACAGCTGTCATGCAAGTCGTGTGAGTGCCGGTCGTCACGCATGACACAAGGGAGTTCCCCAATGCGCAAGTTCACCACCGCGGCCGCGGCCTTCGCCGGCCTTGCCCTCACGGCGGCACTGCCCGCCACCTCCGCCCGTGCCGCCGACATCACTGGCGCCGGCGCGACCTTCCCCTTTCCGATCTATGCCAAGTGGGCCGAGGCCTACAAGGCGGCGAGCGGCATCGGCCTCAACTACCAGTCCATCGGTTCGGGCGGCGGCATCCGCCAGATCCGCGCCAAGACCGTCGATTTCGGCGCCAGCGACGCCCCCGTGAAGGGCGAGGAGCTGACCCGCGACGGCATGATCCAGTTCCCGATGGTGATGGGCGGCGTCGTGCCGGCCCTCAACGTGCAGGGCGTCGGCCAGCGCGGCCTGAAGCTCACCGGCCCGCTCCTCGCCGAGATCTTCCTCGGCGACGTCAAGAAGTGGAACGACCCCAAGATCGTGGCGCTCAACCCCGGCGTGACGCTGCCCGACGCGACCATCAACGTGGTCTACCGCTCGGACGGCTCGGGCACGACCTTCGTCTGGACCGAGTACCTCAGCCTCGTCTCCGACGCCTGGAAGTCCAAGATCGGCACCAACACCTCGGTCCAGTGGCCCGTCGGCGTCGGCGGCCGCGGCAATGAGGGCGTGTCGGGCACCGTGCGGCAGATCGCCAACTCGATCGGCTATGTCGAGTACGCCTACGCCAAGCAGAACAACCTGTCCTACGCGCTCGTGCAGAACGCCGCCGGCCAGTTCCCCGTGCCGGACGACAAGTCCTTCCAGGCGGCCGCCAATGGCGCCAACTGGGAATCCCAGCCCGGCTTCGGCATCAGCCTGAACAACCAGCGCTCGCCGGAAGCCTGGCCCATCGTCTCGGCCACCTTCATCCTGATGTACGCGAAGCCCGCCGATCCGGCCCGTTCGCAGGCGGCGCTGAAGTTCTTCGACTGGGCCTTCGCCAATGGTGACAAGCTTGCTCTGGACCTCGAATACGTGCCGCTGCCGGATCCGGTGAAGGCCAAGGTCCGCGCCTCCTGGAAGGGCATGACCGACGCCGCGGGCAAGCCGATCTTCTGAAGACCACGATGATCACCGCGCGGGGGGCCTCCAGAGCCTCCCCGCGCGGCTGGCGCGGCCGCGTCGACATTCCGGGGCTGGAGTTGCATGATGGTTGCCGTGTCGGAACAGACCTACAAGACCGCGCGCACGGATACGCGACGCGCCAAGCCCTTCCGCTTCGATCCGCTCTTTGCCGCCGCGACCCGCGCTGCGGCCATCACGGTGCTCGTGCTGCTGTTCGGCATCATGGCCTCGATGATCTATGGCGGATGGCCCGCCTTCCGCGCCTTCGGGCTCGGCTTCCTGACCGGCACGCAATGGGACACGATGAACGACGTCTATGGCGGCCTGCCCGCCATCGTCGGCACGCTGTCGACCGCGCTCATCGCCATGGTCATCGGCGTGCCTCTTTCCATCGGCACCGCCATCTACCTCACCCAGCTCGCGCCTGCCTGGTTCAAGCGCCCTGTCGGCACCGCCGTCGAGCTGCTCGCCGCCGTGCCGAGCATCATCTACGGGATGTGGGGCCTGTTCGTCTTCGTTCCCCTGTTCGCGGCCTGGTTCCAGGTGCCGGTCTCCAGCGTGGTCGAGGGCATGCCGATCGTCGGAACCATTTTCTATGCGCGCTCGCCCTCGGGGCTGGGCATCCTCAGCGCCGGCATCATCCTCGCCTTCATGATCGTGCCCTTCATCGCCTCGCTGACGCGCGACATGCTGGACCAGATCCCGACCGTTCTGCGCGAGAGCGCCTACGGCATCGGCTGCACCACCTGGGAGGTCGTGCGCCATGTGCTGCTGCCGCAGGCGGGCGTCTCCATCATCGGCGCCATCATGCTCGGCCTCGGCCGCGCGCTGGGCGAGACGATGGCGGTGACCTTCGTGATCGGCAACGCCAACCGCCTGTCGGCCTCGGTCATGGACCCGGGCTCAACGATCGCGTCGCGCATCGCCAGCGAGTTCAACGAGGCGCTGGGCATGCAGATGAACGCGCTCATCGGCCTCGGCTGCGTGCTGTTCTTCGTCACCTTCGTGGTGCTGGTGATCGCGCGCATCCTCGTCTCCCGCGTCCGGCAGTATTGAGGAGCGCGCCATGTCCGATGCCGCCATCACCCCCAGCGCCGAGGCCGAGGTCAAATGGGGCCGGGTGCGCCAGTCCCGCCGCATCCAGGACAGGATCCTGCGCGTCGGCTGCACGACCGCCACCGCGCTCGCCGTCTTCGTGCTGTTCTGGATTCTCGGCATGCTCCTGTGGAAGGGCGGCCAGGGCATCAGCCTCGACCTGTTCACCAAGATCACGCCGGGTCCCGGCAGCCAGGGCGGCGGCCTGCTCAACGCCATCGTCGGCTCGATCGTGCTGACCTTCCTCGGCATCGCCATCGCCACGCCGATCGGCGTCATGGCCGGCACCTTCCTCGCCGAATACGGCAAGGGATCGAAGCTGGCCGAGCTCGTGCGCTTCATCAACGACATCCTGCTGTCGGCGCCGTCGATCCTGATCGGCCTGTTCGTCTATGTCGTGCTGGTGATGCCCTTCCAGGGCTATTCGGGCTGGGCCGGCTCGGTGGCGCTGGCCATCATCGCTCTGCCGGTGATCGTGCGCACCACCGAGGACATGCTGCGGCTGGTGCCGAACGGGCTGCGCGAAGCCGCAGCCGCGCTCGGCGCGCCGGCCTCCATCGTGATTCGGCAGGTCTCGTGGCGCGCCGCCAAGGCCGGCATCGTCACCGGCATCCTGCTCGCGCTGGCACGGATCGCCGGCGAGACCGCGCCGCTGCTGTTCACCGCGCTCAACAACAATTTCTGGTTCAACTGGAACCTGACGGGCGGCATCTCGAACCTGCCCGTGACCATCTACGCCTTCGCCTCCGCTCCCTACGACAACTGGCAGCAGCTGGCCTGGGCCGGCGCACTGCTCATCACCGGCGCGATCCTCGTGCTCTCGATCGCCGCGCGGGCGCTGATCAATCGCAAGTAAGGCGCAGGGCCCGGCCCGCGACCCCGACAGAAAGGCAACCGTCATGTCGATGATGACCGTGCAGGACGCGCCCTCGGCGGCAGCGGCGGACCAAGGCGCAAAGGTGCGCATCGGCGTCCGCGGGCTCGATTTCTACTATGGCAGCTTCCACGCCCTGAAGAACATCAACATGAACTTCCACGACCGCCAGGTCACGGCGATGATCGGGCCGTCGGGCTGCGGCAAGTCCACGCTGCTGCGCATCTTCAACCGCATCTACAGCCTCTACCCGGAGCAGCGCGCGACCGGCGAGGTGACGCTGGACGGCCGCAACATCCTGTCGCCCAGCATCGACGTGAACGAGCTGCGCGCGCGCATCGGCATGGTGTTCCAGAAGCCGACCCCGTTCCCGATGTCGATCTACGACAATTGCGCCTTCGGCCTCCGGCTCTACGAGAAGCTTTCGAAGTCCGAGCTCGACGACCGCGTCGAGCAGGCGCTGCGCAAGGCCGCGCTCTGGGATGAGGTCAAGGACAAGCTCAAGCAGTCCGGCATGGGGCTTTCGGGCGGCCAGCAGCAGCGCATGTGCATCGCCCGCACCATCGCCCAGCAGCCTGACGTGATCCTGTTCGACGAGCCGACCTCGGCGCTCGACCCGATCTCGACCGGCAAGATCGAGGAGCTGATCGAGCAGCTGCGCGCCGACTTCACCATCGTGATCGTCACCCACAACATGCAGCAGGCGGCGCGGATCTCGCAGTATACCGCCTTCATGTACCTCGGCGAACTGATCGAGTTCGGGCCGACGACGAAGATCTTCATGGAGCCGCAGCAGAAGCGGACGCTCGACTACGTCACGGGCCGCTTCGGCTGAGACGGCGGGACGGCAATCATCTCGAAAAGGCGCGCGGCATGAGCGACCACATCTCCAAGACCTTCGACCAGGAGCTCGACAAGCTCCGCCGCCTCGTCGCCGAGATGGGCGGGCTGTGCGAGCGCATGCTGACTGACGCCACCGTGGCGCTGATGCGCGAGGACACCAACCGGGCGCAGTCGGTCATCGCGGTCGACCCGAGGCTCGACGAGCTGCAGCGCAAGATCGAGGACAATGCGGTGCTGATGCTGATGCGCCGCCAGCCGGTCGCCAACGATCTGCGCGAGGTGATGGCCTCGATCCGCATCGCCAACGATCTCGAGCGCATCGGCGACCTCGCCAAGAACATCGCCAAGCGCTCGCTCAAGGTCCAGGGCCACATGCAAACCGGGCGGGCGATGAACGGGGTCGAGGCGCTCAGCCGCCTCGCCCAGGCCCAGCTCAAGGACGTCCTCGACGCCTACGCCCAGTCCGACGACAAGAGCGCCACCGACGTGTGGGGCCGCGACGGGCAGAT
>JAIXZF010000044.1 GCA_027489835.1 Hyphomicrobiales bacterium | reverse complement strand
TCCCTGCCGTCGACGGCTTGCGCTGAGGGCGGCCCGCTCCTTATGCCTAAGTCTTATATAAGACACAAGACCCTTGAGGTTTCCGTGAGGCGAGGGTAAACCGTGGACGCCGCGCGGGCTTGGCCTGCCTCTGGCCTCTTCCTCCGGGACCTGACATGTCGACCGTCATCTGCGTCGGAATCGCGACGCTCGATTACATCTACGCCGTGCCGGCGTTGCCCACAGAGGGCGCCAAGTACCGGGCCTCGGCCCTCGCGGTGCTGGGCGGCGGCATTGCGGCCAATGCGTCGGTCGCTGTCGCGCGCCTGGGCGGCGATGCCAGCCTTTACACCCGCCTTGGCGACGACATCGCCGGCGACGCCATCCGCGCGGAGCTTGGGGATGAAGGCGTCGATGTCGCGGCGTCCCTTCCGCTTGGCGGGCGGCGTTCCCCCGTCTCCGCCATCATGGTCGACCGCGCGGGTGAGCGCATGATCGTGTCGTATTCCGATCCGGACATGCCGGCGGAACCCGATTGGCTGCCCGATTTCCTGCCGGCTGACGCCGACGCGGTGCTGGGCGATACACGCTGGGAGGCGGGTGCGCTCAAGCTGTTCAGGCTGGCGCGCGCCGCTGGCATCCCGGCCATCCTCGATGGCGACCGCAAGGCCGATCCGGACCTCGTCTCGGCTGCCAGCCATGCCGTGTTCAGCGAGGTCGGCCTCAGGGAGCAGACGGGCGTCGATGATCTCGAGAAGGCCCTTCTCGGCCTCGACACCGGCGCGAACTGGCTGGCGGTGACCGCCGGCGCCCGCGGCGTCGTCACCTGCCGCCATGGCCGCGTCGGCCACGTTCCCGCCTTCGCCGTCGATGTCGTCGACACGCTGGGCGCGGGCGATGTCTGGCATGGCGCTTTCGCCCTTGCGCTCGCCGAAGGGCAGGGCGAGGACGAGGCCATCCGCTTCGCCAGCGCTGCGGCCGCGATCAAATGCACTCGCTTCGGCGGCCGGAAGGGCGCCCCGTCGCGCGCCGAAACCGAAACCTTCCTGAAGGAACGCACCTCATGACCACGCTTTCGCCCGGCAAGCTCTGGGGCATGCGACGCATGGCCGACGCGGCCGGCCGCTTCAAGATGGTGGCTGTGGATCAGCGCCCGCCGATCAAGAACCCGATCAAGGTGGCGCGCGGCACGGCCGAGGCTCCGTATGACGACGTGGCCGGTTTCAAGCTCATGCTGGTCGAGGAGCTTCAGGCCGGCGCGTCGGCCATGCTGCTTGACCCGCATTTCGCCCTGCCGCGCGGTCTTTCGATCACCTCCCCGGCCAAGGGGCTGATCGTCACGCTGGAGGATTCGATCTTCCGCGAGACGCCGGGTGGGCGGCTCTCCTCCGAGATCGACGACTGGTCCGTCGCCAAGATCAAGCGCTGCGGCGGCGACGCGGTGAAGGTTCTGGCCTGGTACCGCCCCGATGCCGACGCCGCCGTCAACCAGGCGCAGAAGGACTTCACCCAGCGCATCGGCGACGCCTGCGCCCGTTACGACATCCCCTTCCTGTTCGAGCTCTTGGTCTATCCGCTTGCGAAGGACGAGCACCAGACCACCGACTATGTCGAGATGCAGGGCAAGCACGCCGACCACGTGCTCGACAGCGTGCGCGAGTTCGCCCACCCGAAATACGGCATCGACGTCTTCAAGCTCGAGAGCCCCGTGCCCGCCAAGGGCATCGAGGCGGCCGACCGCGCCGCCACGCAGAAGCTGTTCAACGAGATGGGCGCGCTCAGCGGCCGTCCCTGGGTGATGCTCTCGGCCGGCGCCTCCATGGCCGAGTTCAAGATCGTCATGGAGCATGCCTACGCGGCCGGCGCCTCCGGCTACCTTGCGGGCCGCGCGATCTGGGCCGAGCCGTTCAAGGCCTTCCCGGACTGGAACGCCATCCGCGACGGCCTGCGCAGCCGCTCCGTCCCCTACATGGCGGAGCTCAACGCCCTCACCGACAGGGCCGGGACGCCCTGGTTCGACCACCCGCTCTACGGCGGCAAAGCCGCGGTGGAGCACGCCGACGGCTCGTTCAGGCACCATTACGAGGCGATGTGATCAACCGCGCCGACGCTAATTCAAAGAAGGACCGCGCCCTATGCCCGTGATCGGCGTCCTGCCTCTCGCCCGCCCCACCTTCGACGTGCCTTACGCCGAGGACATGGCGCGGCGTTGCTTCGCGGCCCTTGAGGCCACGGGCCATCGCATCGTCGGCTCCCGCGGCCTGCTGTTCGACGCGGCGGCGGCCGAGGCGGCGCTGACGGCCTTGAAGGAGCAGAAGCTCGACCTGCTGCTGATCCTGCAGGTGACCTTTACCGATGCGTCGATGACCGTGCGGATCGCGAAGGAAGCGCTGGCCCCGCTCGCGATCTGGGCGGTTCCCGAGCCGCGCGCCGGCGGCCGGCTCAGGCTCAACGCCTTCTGCGGCCTCAATCTCGCCGCCCATGCGCTGGGTTTGGCGGGCGTGCCGCTGCGCTGGCTGTATTCCGCGCCGGACGCGCCCATGATCTCGGACGCCATTGGCGGGCTGGTGATGGGCGACGAGCGCGATCCGGCCTTCCCCATCGGCCAGCCGCCCGGCCTAGTCGAGCGCGAACAGGCGAAGCGCGTCATGGCCTCGCTCAAGGGCCGGGCGATCGGCCTCGTCGGCGAACACCCCGCCGGCTTCGACACCTGCGCCTACGATCCCGCCAAGCTAGCTTCGCTCGCGGGCGTCGAGGTCCGCAAGGTCGGCCTGCCGGAACTGATCGAGGGCGCCAGGTCCGTGCCGGCCGACAAGGTCGCCGCGACCCGCGCCGCCGTCGCAAGCCAGCTTTCGGGGCTCGACGAGGTGGACCAGCCCCAACTCGACCGCAGCCTTGCCGTCTATCATGCGCTCGACGGGATCAAGGCCGCGAATGGCTGCTCGGCCATGGCCGTGCGCTGCTGGCCGGAGATGTTCACCGATTATGGCTGCGCCGCCTGCGGGCCGATGGGCCTGCTCACCGAGGGCAAGGTGCCTTGCGCCTGCGAGGCGGATGTCTACGGCGCGCTGACCGGCCTCATCCTTCAGGAGGTCGCCGGCGCGCCCTCCTGGCTGGTCGACGTGGTCGATCTCGACGCCCAGTCGAACACAGGCGTGTTCTGGCATTGCGGCTCGGCGCCGCTCTCGATGGCGGATGACACGGTCCAGCCGCGCGCCCAGATCCATTCCAACCGCAAGATGCCGCTGCTGCAGGAGTTCACGCTCAAGCCGGGCCGCGTGACCGTGGCCCGCATCAGCCAGGCGAAAGGCCGCACGAGCCTGATCCTGGCCGGCGCGGAGATGCTGCGCGCGCCGATGAGCTTCACCGGCACGTCGGGCGTGGTGCGCTTCGACCGTTCGGCCGACGACGTGATGGAAGCGATGATGGAGTACGGCCTCGAGCACCATGTCGCGCTGGTCTATGGCGAGCACCGCGGCGTTCTCCGCGCGCTCGGAGAGGAAATGGGCCTGCCGGTGGTGGAACTGGCATGAGGTGGGAGCCTGAACATGCATATCGGCTTGATCGGGGGCATCGGCCCGGCCGCTACGGACTTTTATTACCGTCGCCTGATATCGACGTTTGCAGCGAGAAAATCTGCGCTTGAGCTGACCATCGCTCACGCCGATACACCAACCCTTCTTGGCAATCTGGCGGCCAACAATGCAGCGGGGCAGGTCGCGATCTATGATCGCTTGACCGCGAGGCTGGTTGCGGCTGGCGCGGAATGCGTCGTTGTGACCTCCATCGCAGGCCATTTCTGCATCGGTCCGTTCAAGGCGACATCGCCGCTTCCGGTTGTCGACATGATCGACGAGGTCGCCGCCGCCATCGATCGGCTCGGCTTCAGGCGGATCGGCATCCTGGGAACCCGCACGGTCATGGAGTCCCGTTTTTACGGGGGCGTTGCAGGGGTCGAACTCATTCCGCCGCGCGGTCAGGCGCTTGACGACGTGCATCAGGCCTATGTTGAAATGGCGGCATCGGGCGTCGTCACGCCGGCGCAGAGGGGTGTCTTCGACCGGGCCATCGAGACCATGCTGACCGAAGACGGCGCCGAGGCGATCATGCTCGGGGGGACGGATCTGGCTTTGGCGTTCACGCAAAACACAGCGCCGTTCCCGCTCGTCGACTGCGCCGGGATCCATGTCGACGCGATCGTCAGGCTCGCATTGCCATGACGGACCAGCAGGAGCGAGCGGTTAGGCATTGTCCATCGTAAAATTCGGGATCTGACCATGAACCACACCCTTCGCTACGGCCTGATCGGCGCGGGCATGATGGGCCGCGAGCATATCCGCAATCTGGCGCTGGTGCCGGGCGCGGTGGTGACGGCGGTGTCTGACCCCGACGCCGACCAGCGGGCCTGGTCAGCCACGGCCGCCGGCGGCGCGCAGGGCTTCGCCGATCATCGCGACCTGCTGGACTCAGGGCTTGTCGACGCGCTCGTGGTCGCCAGCCCCAACGACACCCACAAGGCGATCCTGAGCGACATCTTCGCCGCCAGCCGGCCGATGCCGATCCTGGTCGAGAAGCCGGTCTGCATCCTGCCCGAGGAATGCGCGGAACTGGAAGCCGCCGCGAAGGCCCACAAGGCACCGATCTGGGTGGCGATGGAGTATCGCTACATGCCCCCGGTCGCGGAGCTGATCCGCGAGGTCCGCTCCGGCGCGGTGGGCGATCTCAAGATGTTCGCCATCCGCGAGCACCGCTTCCCCTTCCTCAAGAAGGTCGGCGACTGGAACCGGTTTTCAGAGCGCACGGGCGGAACGCTGGTCGAGAAATGCTGCCATTTCTTCGACCTGATGCGCCTCGTCACGCAGGATGAGCCGGTCCGAGTCTACGCGTCCGGCGCGGCGGACGTGAACCACAAGGATGAGAGCTATGGCGGCCGCGTGCCGGACATCCTCGACAACGCCTTCGTCATCGTCGATTTCCGCTCGGGCATCCGCGCCCTGCTCGATCTGTGCATGTTCGCCGAAGGCAGTTACT
>JAIXZF010000002.1 GCA_027489835.1 Hyphomicrobiales bacterium | reverse complement strand
GCGGTGAGCACCACCTTGAACTCGCGCTTGAGCCCCTGCGAAAGGGTTTCGATCACCTGCATCGTGCTGGTCCGTTCCTGAAATCTGCGTCCGTCAACGCCGGTCGGCAGGCCCGCGCGGGCAGCGGCTGGTGCGGGCGGAGGGACTCGAACCCCCACACCTTGCGGCGGTGGAACCTAAATCCACTGCGTCTACCAATTCCGCCACGCCCGCAGGCCTAACCGCACCCGTCGAGCCTTCAGCCGGCGTCGGATTCTGGCGCTCCTATAGCAGAGGCAGCAGGCTATGCAGCAAAAAAATGCGCCGCGCACAGGCCCTGGCCCGGCGCGGCGCCGATCGGCTCTGGGACCGGCGACGCGGGCGGCTTGCGCCACCCGCCCCGCCTGGCCGGGCGAGCCGGCCTCAGGTCACTCGATGATCTGGATCACGCGGCGCGTCTCGGGCTCCACGATGACCGTGCGGCCGTTGACGACGGTGTAGCGGTACGGCTGCTGGCTGTACTGACGCGGCACCTCGCGATAGGTCACGCCGCGCTGCGGCAGGACCGTGCCAACCGCGACAGGCTCCTCGTAGGTGTACGACGGGACGCGCTGCTCCACGACGTAGTTGCGGAACTCGGGCTGCGAGCCGCCGATGATGCCGCCCACGACAGCGCCACCAACGCCACCGACAACAGCACCCACGGGGCCGCCCACGATCGCGCCTCCGACCGCGCCGGTGGCCGCGCCGCTCGCTGCGCCACCGGTCGCGCCGCTCTGGTTCTGCGCGAAGGCCGCGGCAGGAGCCGCCACGAGGGCGCCGACGATCAAAATGGTCTTCAACATGATGTTTCTCCAACAAAAAATGACGATGCCGGAACAACCGGCTTGCCCGTTCAATGTTCCGTGAGGCGGCTGTCAGGCCGCGCAGGCAGACCGCACGCGAGGGCGTCCAGCCCACGTGCATAGACATGGCCAAGCTTGACGGGACGGGCGAGGCTGGTATCCCCGGCCAATGTCCATGGACGAGATGTCAAATCCAGCGGCTGCAAGGACGCCGGCCGTCGACGGCACCGGCGAGCGCGCGGCCGGCCCGCGCGCGCCGGTCTCGCCGCATTTTCCGGAGCGCCTCATCGACGGATACCGCGCCTTCCTCGATGACCGGTTCCCCCGCGAGCAGGCGCGCTACGAGCAGCTGGCGGCGGACGGGCAGAGCCCCCGCATCATGGTGATCGGCTGTTGCGACAGCCGCGTCTCGCCCGAGGCCATCTTCGACGCCGCGCCCGGCGAGCTGTTCGTCATGCGCAACGTTGCCAATCTCGTGCCGCCCTATTCGCCCGATGAAGGGCTGCACGGCGTCTCGGCGGCGCTCGAGTACGCAGTGCAGTCGCTCAAGGTCCAGCACATCGTCGTGCTGGGTCATGGCCGCTGCGGCGGCATCCGCGCCTTCGCCGATGACGGGGCGGCGCCCCTGTCTCCCGGCGACTTCATCGGCAAATGGGTCAGCCTGCTGGAAGCTGCGGCGGGCCGGGCCGGCGGTCGAGGCCAGGGCGAGGCGCTCCCGGTTTTCGTGGAACGGCTCGCGCTCTCGTCTATCGAGCAGTCGTTGGCCAATCTGCGCGCGTTTCCCTGCGTCCATACACTTGAGGCCAGCGGCAAGCTCGGGCTGCACGGCGCCTATTTCGATGTCGCCACCGGCGTCCTGATGCGCCTCGACGCCGAGACGCAGCGCTTCGTGCCCGCCGTTTCCGAGCTGCCGAAGCGCATCAGGATGATCCGCGCGGTCGGCGTCGAGGCCTGAGACGCAAGGCGCGCTTGAGCCGCGGCGACGCTCCGTGGCATGGAGAATCATGGCCGCCATCGACCGAACCGCCCTCACCCGCCGCACAGCGCTGGCCAGCTTCGTCGCCGGGGCAGCCTCACCGGTCCTCGCGCAGCAGCGCGGCCAGCGCCAGGGAAGCGCGCAGCCCCAGCCTGCCGCGCCGCCCGCGCTGGCACGCGAGGTGCGGCACACCCTCAACCTCGCGCCTTCGAAGACCCGGCTGCGCCCGACGCCGCCCGTCGAGTACGACGTCTGGTCGACAGACGGGGCCGTGCCCGCGCGCCCGATGCGCATGAGGCTGGGCGACACCGCCATCGTCACCGTCAACAACCGCACGGAGCAGCCGCTCGCCATCCACTGGCATGGACTGCGGGGCCTCGGCGCCATGGACGGGGTCGGCGGCTTCACCCAGGAGCCCATCGCGCCCGGCGCGAGCTTCGAATATCGGCTCACACCGCCCGACGCCGGCACGCTGTTCTGGCGGCCGATCATGCTTGGCCAGTCCGGGCCTGCGCAGGACAAGGGGCTGTCCGGGGCCCTCGTCGTCGAGGAGCCCGCCCCTCCGCCAGCCGACCTCGATGTCACGGTGGTGATCGACGACTGGCTCCTCACCGACGACAACAAGGTCGCCGGCTTCGAGCGCGGCCCCGCCCACGCGGCGGCCGGGCGGCTGGGAAGCTGGATCACGGTCAACGGGCGATCCGCGCCCGAGCGCATCGCCGTGGCCCGTGGCTCCCGGGTGCGCCTCAGGCTCATATCGGCCTGCAACGCGCGCATCATGCGGCTGAGGTTCGACGGGCTCAGGCCCTATGTGATCGCCGTCGACGGCCAGCCGACGGACAGTTTCGAGCCGCTGCGCGCCGCCTTGCCCTTCGCGCCCGGCACCCGCTACGACCTGATGATCGACGTGCCGGACGAGGCCGGCGCGGTCGGCACGGTGATGGCGCAGATCGGGCCCGGCCTGCCGCTGGTGATGCTGAGCGCGACGGATCGGGCCGTGGGCCGTCCGGCGCTCCCGGCGATCGGCCCGCTGGCCCCGAACCCGCAGCTTCCGGCCGCCGTGCGCCTGCAGGATGCGCTGCGCTCGGAGATGGTGATCGAGGGCGGCGCGAAGGCGACCGCCGACGGCAAGCTCGACCTCGAGGGCGTCGACCTCGACAGACCGTGGCGCGTCAACGGCGCGCCGGGCCAGGCGGCGACGCCGCTCTTCACCGTGCCGCGCGGCCGGCCGGTGGTGCTCGCGATCACCAACCGCACGATCTGGACGCAGGTGATCCACCTCCACGGGCACACGGCGCGGCTGCTGCACCCGCTGGACGATGGTTGGGAGCCCTACTGGACGGACACCGCCCAGATCCCGGAAGGGCGCACGCTCCGCTTCGCCTTTCCCGCAGGCAACCCGGGCCGATGGCTGATCTCGTCAGGCAACCTCGAGCGCTTCGACGCGGGGCTGTGGACCTGGTTCGAGGTGACGTGAGAGCCGGCGCCGCGGCGCGCTCGGAACCGGAGCGCGGCATGAGGCTTTATTCGCTGGAAAGCTGGAGCGAGGGCGCTCCGCCGATGCGAGGTCGATCATGTCCTACACCCAGTGGCTCCATCCGGGCAGCAGCACGCAGCTTCCCTCCCCCCGTCAGCTCAGCCGCGAGCTGAGGCTGGGCGACGGCCCGGAACTCGGGCGTCGCCGGTGGATCGTGGGCCTGTCGTTCTTCGGCGCGGCGATGGGGCAGATCGTGTCGCTTTATCAGTTCGGCATCGTGCGCAAGCTGCCGGACCTGCCGATCGCGCCGTTCGACACCAACCGCGTGGACGCAGCCGACTATGCCTACAAGCGCCTGAACACGCCGGACGGCTTCCTGATGGTGCTGACCTATGCCGCCACGGCCGCTCTTGCGGCGGCAGGCGGCCGGCGCAGGGCCGAGCAATCGCCCTGGCTGCCGCTGCTGCTGTTCGGCAAGACGGTGTACGACGTCGGCACCACGGCCAAGCTCTCCCGCGAGGAATGGCAGGAGACGAAAGCACTTTGCCTCTACTGCACGCTCGGCGCGGCCGCGAGCCTCGCCTCGATGCTGCTCGCCGCTCCCGAAGCGGCGCGCGCCGCGACCAACCTGATCGAGGATCGTCGCTGACGGATCAGCGGCCCTTCAGCGCGCTCCAGAGCAGCCCGACGCCGGCGCCGAATGCGGCTCCGATGAGCGCGCCGATGATCATCCGCATGGGCATCAGGCCGAACAGGTACGGGCCACCCTTGAACAGGGGCACGAGGATGCCGTTGCCGAGCAGCCAGGGGCCGAGGACGCCGTAGAGCGTGCCCTTGGCGACATCGCTGGCCAGCGGGATGCGGCTCGCCAGAAAAGCGAAGCCGACGCCCCATAGCCCGCCCCAGAACATCTGGTTGATGATGGCCGGCACCCCGAACGGGGCGATCGGGCGCAGCGACCACGGGAAATTGGGGATATAGCCCATCAGGTGGAGCACAAGCACCATGAGCTGATGGAAGACGAGGACGGCGAGCGCGCCGGCCACGAAGCCGAAAACGGCCTTCTTTGCATTCATGCCTTCAAAGTCCTTCATGATGCCAGTCGTGTATTCGCCGACCGTGAAGACGCGTCGCGCTGGGCTTCATCCGGCACCCGCACGTTGGGGATTCAGCCGGCAAAAGGCAACGCTCAACAATTAGGCAGTCTGCCCGCGATTTGATCGACATGAGCAAAAGCTTTATGCAGCGGCCGTGGTAGCTTGCATGGCTTGCGGCGCGGCGGATGGTATGAGAAGCCAGCTTGCAAGCGCCCATGGGCAGGAGCGGTCACGTCATGAAGAAGATCGAAGCCATCATCAAACCCTTCAAGCTCGACGAGGTGAAGGAGGCGCTGCAGGAGGTCGGCCTGCAAGGCATCACCGTGATCGAGGCGAAGGGCTTCGGACGGCAGAAGGGGCACACCGAGCTCTATCGCGGGGCCGAGTATGTCGTCGACTTCCTGCCCAAGGTGAAGATCGAGATCGTGCTCAACGACGACCTGCTCGAAAAAGCCGTCGAGGCGATCAAATCCGCCGCCCAGACCGGGCGGATCGGAGATGGCAAGATATTTGTATCTACGGTCGAGGAAGCGATCCGCATCCGCACCGGGGAGACGGGGGCGGACGCCATCTGAGCCTTGCCCTCGCGGGCTGTCTTGGCGCTGGCAGGACCACACCCACCAACCGAAGCCCGGCCGGGCTTCAATCTGAAACTTTCGAAGTTGAGGAAGCATCGATGAAGACCGCCAAGGATGTCCTGAAGGCGATCAAGGACAACGACGTCAAGTATGTCGACTTTCGTTTCACTGATCCGCGCGGCAAGTGGCAGCACGTCACCTTCGACGTGTCGATGATCGACGAGGACATCTTCGCCGAAGGCACGATGTTCGACGGCTCCTCGATCGCCGGCTGGAAGGCCATCAACGAGTCCGACATGATCCTCATGCCCGACCCGACGACGGCGACGATGGATCCGTTCTTCTCCGCCTCCACCATGTCGATCGTCTGCGACATCCTGGAGCCCTCGACCGGCGAGCCCTATGGGCGCGACCCGCGCGGCATGGCCAAGAAGGCCGAGGCCTACCTCAAGTCGACCGGCATCGGCGACACGGTGTTCATCGGCCCCGAAGCCGAATTCTTCATCTTCGACGACGTCAAGTTCGCCGCCGACCCCTACAACACGGGCTTCAAGCTGGACAACGTCGAGCTGCCGATTAACGGCATGACCGACTATGAAGGCGGCAACATGGGCCACCGGGTCCAGACCAAGGGCGGCTACTTCCCCGTCCCGCCGCAGGATTCGGCCCAGGACATGCGCGGCGAGATGCTGGCCGCGATGGGCGCCATGGGCGTCACGGTCGAGAAGCACCACCACGAGGTCGCCTCCGCCCAGCACGAGCTCGGCATGAAGTTCGACACGCTCGTGAAGATGGGCGACCAGATGCAGATCTATAAGTACTGCATCCACAACGTCGCGCAGAGCTATGGCAAGTCGGCCACCTTCATGCCGAAGCCGGTCTATGGCGACAACGGCTCGGGCATGCACGTGCACCAGTCGATCTGGAAGGGCGGCAAGCCCATCATGGCCGGCAACAAGTACGCCGACCTGAGCCAGGAGTGCCTGTGGTACATTGGCGGCATCATCAAGCATGCCAAGGCGCTCAACGCCTTCACCAACCCGTCGACCAACTCCTACAAGCGCCTCGTCCCCGGCTATGAAGCCCCGGTCCTGCTGGCCTATTCGGCCCGCAACCGCTCCGCCTCGTGCCGTATTCCCTGGACGCAGTCGCCGAAGGCCAAGCGCGTGGAAGTGCGCTTCCCCGACCCGATGGCGAACCCCTACCTCGCCTTTGCTGCCATGCTGATGGCCGGCCTCGACGGCATCCAGAACAAGATCGATCCGGGCCCGGCCATGGACAAGGATCTGTACGACCTGCCGCCGAAGGAGCTGAAGAAGATCCCGACCGTTTGCGGCTCGCTCGACGAAGCTCTGGCGAACCTCGACAAGGATCGCGCCTTCCTCAAGGTCGGCGGCGTGTTCAACGACGACTTCATCGACAGCTACATCGAGCTGAAGAAGGCCGAGGCGGACCGGTTCCGCATGACGCCCCACCCGCTCGAGTTCGTGATGTACTACTCGCTCTGAGCAGGCGCGGCGCCGGCTTCGGCGCCATGCTGGAGATCGACGAAGGGCGCGGGCCATCCCCGCGCCCTTTTTCATGGGCGAAGTTGACAGCGAGCCGCCAGGCAGCGGCAGCGCCGGACCTTGGCACACATCGTGCATGTTATTTAGCGAGGCCGGGATGCCGCCTCGCGAGTTTCCTCCCGACCGCGGACACGTGGTCCACCTTTCAGCCGGAGCGGCGACGCTCCGGCTTCTTTATGCCCCTGCCCTCCGCCGGGCATGCCGGCAACGTGCTGGAAACCGTAAGCGCGCATCGCCGCGCCGGCGTAACGGATCGGTCATCGCGCCCAAGGATCATCGTCCCCGGCTTCGCGCAGCCTTGCGCGGTCGGCATGCAGGAGCGGCGATGACACAGGCGGAGATAAGCTTCAGGGCCGCGCGCGGCGCGGCGGCGCGGTTTCGCCAGCGGGAGCTGTTCTTCCCGTCACCCATCTCGATCGCCGTCAATCCGATCTACATTTCCCGCAAGGGGCTGGTGGACAATGTCAGGCAGCTGGCGCCGGGCATCACTGGCGACGTGCTCGATTTCGGCTGCGGCTCGAAACCGTATGAGGAGCTGTTCACCGGCGCACGCTCCTATGTCGGCGTCGACATCGCCGTGTCGGGCCATGATCATGGCGACAGCCGGATCGACTATTTCTACGACGGCAAGGTGCTGCCTTTCGCCGACGACAGCTTCGACGCGGTCGTCGCCTTCGAGGTGTTCGAGCATGTCTTCAACATCGACGAGGTGCTTGCCGAGATCGGGCGCGTGCTGAAGCCCGGCGGCAAACTGCTGCTCAGCATCCCCTTTGCCTGGGAGGAGCATGAGCAGCCCTATGATTTCGCGCGATATACGAGCTTCGGCATCCGCCATGTGCTCGACAAGGCCGGGTACGAAACGATGGAGCAGCGCAAGACGTCGAGCTACCTGCTGGCGGTCGCCCAGGTCGTCATCGTCTGCACGCTTCGCCATCTCGCGCCGAGGCAGGGCCTGTGGCGCAAGTTTGTGCAGTTGACCATGATTTGCCCGATGACTCTGCTGGCCCTGGGCGCAAACGCCTTGCTGCCCAAACGCGACGAGTACTTCGGCAACCAGATGATCGTGGCGCGCAACCGCAAGGGCGCCTGACGCCGACCCTCAGCCAGCGAGGCGCTTCGCATCGAGGGGCATGGCGCGCCGGAGAGCCGCGACATGGCGGGACAGCGTCAAGGGCTCCTCCCAGTAGCGCGCATGGGCTGTCCGGCCCCAAGATGCGGCGACCGGCCCTGCCGCCTGCCGCAGCGCCTCCACCAGCGCGCCGAGGTCACCCTGTTTGACATGGCGCCCGTTCAGCCCGTCGACGACCCAGTCGGCGGCGCCCATCCGGTCCGACACGATCGCCGGCACGCCGGCCGCCAGCGCCTCGATCACGGTCAGCGGTCCGGTTTCGTACCAGAGCGAGGGCGCGGCGAGGATGCGGGCACGCGCGATTTCGGCCGAAACAGCCTCCGGACCCAGCCATCCCGTCAGTTCCGCATCAGGGTTGGCGCGGCGGATCTGGTCCGCCATCGGTCCGTCGCCCACAAATCTGACGGGCATGCCCGCAAGACGCGCCGCCTCGGCGAGGAGCACGACGCCTTTCTCCTGCGTGAGCCGCCCGACGAAGAGGACGTGGCGCGCGCTTGCCACTTCGGCCGGAGCGCGCCTGTCCGCCTCCACCATGTTCTCGACCGTGACATGCCGCGCATGGGACGGCAGGAACGGCTCGGCGAAGCTGCGTGCGAAGCGCGAGACGTGGACGAAGGTGAGGTCCCGGCAGGCGGCCAGCGCCCGATCGGAGCGCCATTGCCGCGCGACCCGAACCAGCTTGTGCGCGTAGGAGGACCGGTCGCAATGCGCCGAGACGCACGCCGTGCCCATCGGCGACCTGGAGCACGGCCCGCCGCGGCGGAAATCATAGTAGCCGCCCGCCGGGCAGAAGCTGAAGTAATCATGCAGCGTGACGAACACGGGAAGGCCGCTTTGGCCGGCGGCGTCGATGGCGGCGGGGGAGAACGCCTTGGTCCATTGATGAAGGTGGACGATGCAATCGCGCGGCTGGCAGGCGAGAAGGGACGTGAGCCAGCCATGCGCCGCCTCGTTCCAGATGCCCTGGCGCGCGGCGGCCAGCTTGCGGGACACGCGCCAGACCTCGTCGGAGCCCAGGAGTTCGACGGCGATCCGCGGATGGCTGAGCCGTTCGGAGACGGGCGCCACCGCTGCGGCGAAGATCACGTCATGGCCCGCTTCGGCCAGGCCGCGCGCGCTCTCGATCGCGACCTTGGCGGCTCCGCCATTGACGGTCGCGAAATCGCTGACGATCACGCAGCGCATCGGTTTGCCCCTGGCTCCGTCTGCGGCCGCGCGACGTGGATGATCGTCAGGACAGGCCTAGCCCGGCAAGGCCGCCGCAGGCGACGAGGCCGGCGAGCCACCAAACCCACGCCGACGCTTGCGCAGCGCCGCGCTCGAAGCGGGCGGCATCGTCGAATGCGAAGGCGTGGCCGGCAAGTTCGGCCTGCCGTGTGAGGCGGGCGAGGTCGGCGCGTGTCGAGGAAACGGCCATGGCTGAGCCTTTCTGTCCTGAAGCTTGACCATAAACGCCGGCGGT
>JAIXZF010000013.1 GCA_027489835.1 Hyphomicrobiales bacterium | reverse complement strand
GCCCGCCATCGCTTCGAGCGCGGCGTCGATCCGGCCTTCTGCATCCCCGGGCTCGACCTTGCCACGCAGCTCATCCTCGACCTGTGCGGCGGCGAGCCCTCGCAGATGGCCATCGCCGGTGAGCCGCCCGACACCAGCCGCTTCATCGACTTCCCCTGGAGCGAGGTGAAGCGCCTGACGGGCCTGACGCTGCCGGTGCCCGAGATGAAGCTCGCGCTGACCTCTCTGGGCTTTCATGTCTCGGGGCAGGGCGAGCGCGTGCGCGTCTCGCCGCCGAGCTGGCGCGGCGACATCGAGGGCAAGGCGGACCTCGTCGAGGAGATCGTGCGCATCGCAGGCCTCGACCGCGTCGATGCCATTCCCTTCCCGCGCCTCGCTGAAGAGGTGCCGAAGCCGGTGCTGACGGTGCTGCAGAAGCGCACGCGCCTCGCCAAGCGCAGCCTTGCCGCGCGCGGGCTCGTCGAGGCCGTCACCTGGTCATTCATCCGCCAGACCGAGGCCGTGCATTTCGGTGGCGGCAAGCCCGCGCTCGCCCTAGCCAATCCGATCGCGGCCGATCTGTCCGACATGCGGCCCTCGCTGCTGCCGGGCCTGATCCGCGCCGCCCAGCGCAATGCCGATCGCGGCTTCGGCGATGTGGCGCTGTTCGAGGTCGGGCAGGTTTTCCTTGGCGATGGCGAGGATGACCAGCGCATGTCCGCGGCCGCCATCCGGCGCGGCGATGCGCGCGCTTCCGGCGTCGGCCGCCATTGGGACGGCGCGGCGAGGGCGGTCAGCGCGCTCGATGCGAAGGAAGACGCGCTGGCGCTGCTCGCCTCGCTGGGTGTCGCGACGGGCGGTCTCCAGATCGTGCCGGTCGGTCCCGCCTGGATGCATCCCGGGCGTTCCGCCACGCTGCAGTTCGGCCCCAAGGGCGTCATCGGCGCGTTCGGCGAAATTCATCCGCGCACGCTCAGGCTGCTCGACGTGAAGGGTCCGCTTGTCGGCTTCGAGCTGCATCTCGACGGCCTGCCGCTGCCGAAGGCGAGGCCCACGCGGATGAAGCCGAAGCTGAAGCTGGCCGAGTTCCAGCCCGTCACCCGCGATTTCGCCTTCGTCGTCGAGGCCTCGGTGGCCGCCGGCGAGATGGCGAAGACCGCTGCCGGCGCCGACCGCGCACTGATCGCCGACGTGTCCGTCTTCGACATCTACGAGGGCGACAAGATCGAGGCCGGCCGCAAATCGGTGGCCCTCGCCGTCACGCTCCAGCCCACGGAGAAGACGCTGACCGAAGCCGAGATCGAAGCCGTGGCAGGCAAGATCGTCGCCGAGATGGCCAAGCGCTACGGGGCTGCGCTCAGGGGGTAGATCCCCTCGGGTCTCCGGGGTCACGCAACCCGGAGGCCAGCGCCTGCCGCCTCACTTCTCCAGCGGCTCGGTGCCCGAAATCTCGATGCCGAAGCCCGAGAGGCCGACGAACGCGCGGTTGCTGGAGGTGAGGTTGCGGATGGAGGCGACGCCGAGATCCTTGAGGATCTGCGCGCCCAGGCCCACCTCGCGCCAGGCCTGCGAACGCTTGCTTTCCGATTCCAGCGTCTCCGCCGCGCGCATGGTCGGAACGCCGGCCGAGCCGTCGCGCAGATAGACCAGCACGCCCCGGCCCGATTTGGCGAAGCGGGTCAGCGCCGCGTTGATTGACTTGCCGCCACCGAAGAT
Source organism: Hyphomicrobiales bacterium (assembly GCA_027489835.1). GTDB lineage: Bacteria > Pseudomonadota > Alphaproteobacteria > Rhizobiales > Beijerinckiaceae > Allobosea. Next base: position 6,464 of record JAIXZF010000013.1, on the reverse strand, counting down.
GTCGCCCACCACGTCGGCGCGGTGAAGCCGGGCCGGCACGTCGCGCCCGTCGCCGATCTTGCCCATCACGAAGGCGAAATGCTGCACGTCGTCGAAGGGCGTCACATAGGCGTGGCCGGTCAGTTCGCCATGCTCGGTTTTGACCGGGAAGGTCGCGACCCGCTCGACCAGCTTCTCGCGGGATTGGCGCCAGGCGATGAGGTCGGCGACCGTGATCTGCTTCAGCCCGTTCCTGGCGGAGAAGGCCGTGATCTGGGGCCCCTTCATCACCGTGCCATCATCGTTGACCAGTTCGCAGATGACGCCGATGGGCGGCAACCCCGCGAGCCGGCACAGATCGACCGCCGCCTCCGTGTGCCCCGACCGCATCAGCACGCCGCCTTCGCGCGCGATGAGCGGGAAGATGTGCCCCGGCCGGGCAAAATCGGTGGCGCCGGCGTTCGGATTGGCGAGCCCACGCACGGTGGCGGTGCGGTCATCGGCCGAGATGCCGGTGGTCGTGCCGTGCTTGTAGTCCACCGTCACCGTGAAGGCGGTGGTGTGCGCGGAATCATTGGACGACACCATGGGGTCGAGGCGAAGCCGCCGCGCTTCCTCGGGCGGCAGGGGCGCACAGACGATCCCGCATGTATTGCGGATGATGAAGGCCATCTTTTCAGGCGTGCAGAGCGAAGCCGCGACGATGAGGTCGCCCTCGTTCTCGCGGTCGTCATCATCCGTGACTACGACGATTTCGCCACGCGCGAACGCCTCGATCGCTTCGCTGACGGAATGGGACATGGCGGCCTCCCTGGGAAAAGCGAACTGAAGGAAATCATTGGGGCTCACTGCCCCATTCGTCGCCTGCGCGATGCGCTCGGCGCTTTCGCGCGACAGCCAGGCCGCGTCGTCATTGCACAGAGCGGTGATGCTGGCCGGCGAGAGCGCCACCAGCTTGGCGAAGGCGGCGCGGGAGACGCCCTCGCGCTTGAGCCATGCATCGAGTTTCATGGACGCAAACTAGCGACTGCGTCTTTCGATTGCAATGAAGCGTGTTTGAAAATTCAGTGATACTGAATGCGCTGGGCGCATGAAAGCGGACCGTGTGGGGCTCGGAATGAGCCCGCGCATGACGACGAGATGATTTGACGAGCACCGTCGTCCCGCGCGGGTCACGAGGACCCACACTGTCGCTTTTTTCCTTCGCTTCAGTCGGGCTTGCCGAACGGCCAGCTCGCACTCGCGCCCACCTGCCCACGATGGCGCAGGTAGTGGTCGGCCAGCACGATCGCCATCATCGCTTCCCCGACGGGCACGGCGCGGATGCCGACGCAGGGGTCATGCCGCCCCTTGGTGCGCAGATCCGTCTCGGCGCCGTAGCGGGTCACGGAAGCGCGCTCGGCGAGGATCGAGGAGGTCGGCTTGACGGCGAAGCGGCAGATCACCGGCTGGCCGGTGGAGATGCCGCCCAGGATGCCGCCCGCATGGTTGCTGAGGAAGGTCGGCGCGCCGTCATTTCCAGCGCGCATCTCGTCGGCATTGGCTTCGCCGGTCAGCGTCGCCGCCTCGAAGCCGTCGCCGATCTCAACGCCCTTCACCGCGTTGATGCTCATCATCGCGCTGGCGAGGTCGGCGTCGAGCTTGCCGTAAATCGGGGCGCCGAGCCCTGCGGGCACGCCCTCAGCCACGATCTCGATCACGGCGCCGATCGAGGAGCCCGCCTTGCGCACCCCGTCGAGATACTCGGCCCAGAGCCCGGCCGCCTTCGCATCGGGGCAGAAGAACGGATTGCGCTCCACCTCGGCCCAATCCCAATTGCCCCGGTCGATCCGGTGCGGGCCCATCTGCACCAGCGCGCCCCGCACCAGCAGGCCAGGCACGACCTTGCGCGCGATGGCTCCGGCAGCGACGCGCATCGCCGTCTCACGGGCCGAGGAGCGGCCGCCGCCGCGATAATCGCGGATGCCGTATTTCACGTCGTATGTGTAGTCGGCATGGCCTGGCCGGTAGCTGTCCTTGATCTCGCCGTAGTCCTTGGAGCGCTGGTCGGTGTTCTCGATCAGCAGGCCGATGGAGGTGCCGGTGGTCACCTGCCGCCCCGTGCGCTCGTCGGCGAAGACGCCGGACAGGATCTTCACCTGGTCCGGCTCCTGCCGCTGGGTGGTGTATTTGCTCTGGCCCGGCCGCCTGCGGTCGAGGTCGCGCTGGATGTCGGCTTCGGTCAGTTCGATCAGCGGCGGGCAGCCATCCACCACGCAGCCGATGGCGGGCCCATGGCTCTCGCCGAAGGTGGTGAAGCGGAACAGGTGGCCGAAGCTGTTGTGCGACATGGGCTGGCTTTAAGGCGGCGGGCCGCCCGCCGTCAAATCAGGCGGGCGCCGGGTTCACCCTCCGGCCAGGGCGTCGAACCGGGTCCTGAACAGGCGCTGGGCCTCTCCGGCGCTGACAGGATGCAGCATCTCCAGCACCGAGCGAGGCAGCGGCTCGGGCTTGCCGAAGAACTTCAGCGCCTCCTCGCGCGAGAATCCCGCCAGGGTGGTGGCCTCGAGGAAGGCCGCGATCCTGTCCGCCCGCTTCACCTTCTTCTGCAGTGGCGGCGGCGTCTCGGGCGGCAGGCCGAAGCGCAGGTGGATCGCGGCGAGCAGCCGGTGCTCCACGGCCTTGTAGTTCTCCCCCACGGCCGTCTTGAAGGGCGAGATGATGTCGCCGATGACGTATTCGGGCGCGTCGTGCAGCAGCGCCATCAGCTGGTGGGCGGCCGGCATGCCCGGATCCAGATGAGCGTGGATCGCCTCGACCAGCAGCGAATGCTGCGCCACCGAGAAGATGTGCTCGCCCACCGTCTGCCCGTTCCAGCGCGCCATGCGCGAGAGCCCGTGCGCGATGTCCTCGATCTCGACGTCGAGCGGGGAGGGGTCGAGGATGTCGAGCCGGCGCCCCGACAGCATGCGCTGCCAGGCGCGGGGCGCGGGCTCCCTCACCATGTGACGGCCGCTCCCAAGGCGGCGCATTCCTCGTGCCGGTAGCAATCGACGAGGTGGTCGTTGACCATCCCCACCGCCTGCATGAAGGCATAGACGATGGTGGGGCCGACGAAGGTGAAGCCCCGCTTCCTGAGGTCCCTGGACATCGCCTCGGCCGCCGGCGTGCTGGTCGGCACCTCGCGGTGCGTGCGCGGGCTGCCCTGCACCGGCCGGCCGTCGACGAAGCCCCACAGATGGCGCGAGAACGAACCCCGCTCCTTGATCTCGAGCCAGGCGCGCGCGCTCGCCACCGTGCCCACGATCTTGGCGCGGTTGCGGATGATGCCGGCATCGGCCATCAGCGCCTCGATCTTCTCGGGGCCATAGCAGGCGATGATCGCCGGCTCGAAGCCGTCGAAGGCCGCGCGGAAATTCTCCCGCTTGCGCAGGATGGTGATCCAGGAGAGGCCGGCCTGGAAGCCGTCGAGGATCAGCTTCTCGAACAGCGCCCGGTCATCCAGCTCCGGCACGCCCCATTCCGTGTCGTGGTAGGCGACGTAGAATGGATCGAGCCCAGGCCATGGGCAGCGCAGCTTGCCGTCCGGATGGAGGATCGCCCCGCCGGGAATGGGTTCGGGCGCAAGGCTCATGCGGCGCTGCCGAACCCTGCCTCGCCGGGCAGCGGAAAGCCGATGAACGGCGCCTTCTCGATGGCGATGGCGAGCCCGCCGCCGGTGACCGGCACGCCCGCCGCCAGCGCGTCCGCCCAGCGGTCGAGCCGGACCATGGCGATGCCCCGGTCCTGCGCGGTCGAGCCGACATGGCCGATGGGCATCTCGCCGGCGCGCACGACGACGCCCCATTCCGAGCGGAACCCGTCGACGAAGCGGATGGGCACGCAGCGCGTGCGCGCCGTGCCCCGGTGCTGCATGCGCGAGACCACCTCCTGCCCGACATAGCAGCCCTTGGTGAAGGACACCCCGCCGAGTTGGTCGAGCAGCGCTTCGTGCGGGAAGGTCTCGGCATAAGGAAAATCCTTGCCGCCATCCGGCACGCCGAGCCCGATGCGCCGGGCGTGATATGCATCGGCGCCGACGGTCGCGATCCGCGCCGCATCCTCGCTCGCCACGATGGCCCGGCCGCCGAGCGCGCCGAGCCGCGGATCGGCATAGGCGAGGCCGATCTCGTCGGACAGCGCGGCCCCGTCGGTCGCGGCCACCACCGTCGCCATGGCCGACAGATCCTCGATGACCACCTTGGCGCGCAGCTTGTAGAGAGCGAGCTTGCGGGCAAGGCCGTCGGCGGCGGCGGCCGGCGCGTCGATGAGGAAGCCGCCGCCATCCTCGGCCGGCGCCTCCGCGATCAGGAAATCGGCGATGATCTTGCCCTGCGGCGTCAGAAGCGCGCCATAGCCGGCCAGGTTGGGCGTCACCGCGTCCATGTCGCAGGTCACGAGGTTGTCGAGGAAGGACCGCGCATCTGCCCCGGACAGCTTCAGGACCGTGCGCTCCGGCAAGTGCGCGATGCTCTGGGCGATGCTCATCGTCATGACCTTGGCGAACTGTCGGGCAGGCTCGTGATGCGCTACGTAAAGGCATCGGGTCCAGGCCTCAACCCGTTTCACAGGAATCCCATGTCAGCGCCGGCCGCTCCTCCCTATGACATCTTCGCCGTACGCGATTTCGCACTCGAAGGCGGAGCGGTGCTGCCCGAGGCGCGGCTGGCCTGGCGCCAGCGGGGCAGGGTGGGCGAGGGCGAGCCCGTGCTGCTTTGCACCGCCTTCGGCGCCAACCCGCTGGGCCTCGCCTATCTCGGCCTCGAGGGCGGGCCGCTGGCGGAGGACAGGCGCTGGATCATCGATGTCGAGATGCTGGGCAATGGCCGCTCCTCCTCGCCGTCGAACACCCCGCCGCCCCATGCAGGCGCCGATTTCCCCGCGCTCTGCATCCGCGATCAGGTCGAAATCCAGAAGCGGCTGCTCGACCATCTCGGTGTGGCGCACGTCAAGAGCGTGATCGGCGCCAGCATGGGCGGCCAGCAGGCCGTCCAGTGGGCGGCCAGCCATCCTGACCGCGTGGGCTCGGCCGTCTGCATCGCCGGCAATGCCCGCACCACGCTCTACGGGCAGATGTTCCTCCATGTGGTCGCTTCCGCCCTGACCAGCGACCCAGCCTTCATGGGCGGGCGCTACGCCGAGCCGCCGATCCTCGGCCTGTCGCGCATGTCGGAGGCCTGGGCCCCGTTCGCGCTGTCGCCGCGCTTCTTCTCGGAGGGCCTCCATCAGGCCCATCCGGACATGGCGGCGGACGATCTCGACGGCTTCCTCGCAAAATGGCGCACCCGCTACCACGCCAAGGATGCCAACGACCTGCTCTGCCATGTCGACATGTGGCGCCGCCACGACATTGCCGGAACGCCGGGCTGCGGCGGCTCCTTCGCCGAAGCCGCGCGCCGCGCCACTATGCCGGTGCTGTTCGCGCCCGTCTCCACGGACATCTACTTCCATCCCGGTGACGTGGTCGATCAGGCGGCCTTCTTCCCCGATGCCCGCGTCGAGCTGGTCGAAAGCCTGTCCGGCCATGCCGGCGCCTTTGGCCGCCAGCCTCAGGATCGCGAGCGGATGCGCGCCCTGATCGCAGCCTTCCTGGGCTGAAGCTCGCTGTGACGACATGCCGACGTTGCGGCAGGTGCGACGACTGAACCAATTGCGTGCATTTCCGTTTCCCGTGAACCGGCTTATATCCGGGCCTGTTCCGCGAAAGGCCGCGCTCCCTTGTCCCGCATCTCCACGCCCCTCCTCGACACCATCCGCACGCCGGCCGACCTGCGCGCGCTTGAGGACGCGAACCTGCGGCAGGTTGCGGATGAGCTCAGGCTCGAGACGATCGACGCGGTGTCGGTCACGGGCGGGCATCTCGGCGCTGGGCTCGGCGTGGTTGAGCTCACGGTGGCGCTCCATCATGTCTTCGACACGCCGCGCGACAGGCTGATCTGGGATGTCGGCCACCAGGCCTATCCGCACAAGATCCTGACGGGCCGCCGCGACCGCATCCGCACGCTCCGGCAGGGCGGGGGGCTTTCGGGCTTCACCAAGCGCTCGGAAAGCGAGTACGACCCGTTCGGCGCGGCCCATTCCTCCACTTCCATCTCGGCCGCGCTCGGCATGGCCGTGGCGCGCGATCTGGAGGGAGGCCGCAACAACGTCATCGCCGTGATCGGGGATGGCGCGATGTCGGCCGGCATGGCCTATGAGGCCATGAACAATGCCGGCGCCATGCATTCGCGCCTCATCGTCATCCTCAACGACAACGACATGTCCATCGCCCCGCCGGTCGGCGCGATGAGCGCCTACCTCGCGCGCCTCGCCTCGGGCCGCACCTACCGCAAGCTGCGTGAGACGGCCAAGCAGCTGGCCCGCCGGCTGCCGAAATTCCTCTATGACAAGGCGCGCAAGACCGAGGAGTTCTCCCGCAGCTTCTGGACCGGCGGCACGCTCTTCGAGGAGATGGGCTTTTACTATGT
>JAIXZF010000065.1 GCA_027489835.1 Hyphomicrobiales bacterium | reverse complement strand
GCCTCGCGCCGGCGCGATTTTTTCCGGGGCGAACTCATCGCCACGATGAAGATCATCCAGCGCGGCGACCTTCGGCAGGAGCAGCTGATGGGCTCCTGGGCCGGGGCCTTCGGGCACACGCAGTTCATCCCCACCACCTATCTACGCCTCGCGGTCGATGGCGACGGCGACGGGCGGCGCGACCTCGTGGATTCCATCCCAGACGCGCTGCACTCCACCGCCAACTTCATGGCCAAGGCCGGCTGGCAGACGGGCGCTGGCTGGGGCTACGAGGTGGACGTGCCCGAGGGCTATGCCGGGCCGGTGGGGCGCACCTCGCGCGCGCCGGTGTCGGCTTGGGCCTCGCGCGGCATCAAGCGTGTCGGCGGGGGCGAACTCACCGGCGCGGGGCAGGCGGGGCTCGTCTATCCAGCCAAGGGCGGGCCGGCCTGGCTGGTGTTCAAGAACTACGACGCGGCCTTTTCCTATAATGGCGCGGACAGCTACGCGCTGGCGATCTCGATCCTCTCCGACAGGCTGAAGGGCCGGCCGGGCGTGCAGCAGGCCTGGCCCACCGACGATCCGCCGACGTCGCGCGAAGAGCGGCGCGAATTGCAGCGCCTGCTGATCGGGCGCGGCCATGATGTGGGCGAACCCACGGGCGGCATCGGGCCGCTCAGCCGCGCCGCGATCATGGCCGAGGAGCGCCGCCTGGGCATGGCGCCCACGGGGCGCGCCGGCGGCAAGATCCTGCAGGCCTTGCGGGCGGGGCGTTGATCATGACGCGTCGTCTGATCTCCACTGGCTCGCCTTTCGAGACCGCCTATGGTTATTCGCGCGCCGTGATCGACGGTGGCTTCGTCTTCGTCGCCGGCACCACCGGCTATGACTACGCCACCATGACGATGCCGGACTTGCCGGCCGATCAGGCCCGCAACATCTTCCGGACGATCGGGGGCGTGCTGCGCGAGGCCGGGTCCGACCTCGAACTCGCGGTGCGCGCCCAGTATTTCGTCACGGACCGGGCCTATTGCGAGCCCGTGCTGCGCGTCTGCGGCGAGGTGTTCGGCGCGATCAGGCCGGCGGCCGGCATCTATGTCGTGTCGGGGCTGCTGGACCCTGCCATGAAGGTCGAGATCGAAGTGACGGCCCGGCTGCGCTGACGCAAGCGCTCACAGCCCGAGGAAGGCGTCCATCGTCTCCGAACGGCCCTTGCGCAGCAGATCGGCCGGGGCGCCGGCATCGCGGACCTCGCCTTCCGCCACGAAGGCGACAAGGTCGGCCGCGTCGATGATCTCGGCGGGGGTGTGGATCGTCATCAGCACCGTCAGACGCCGCTCTCGGCGCAGCCGGTCGGTGAGGCCGATCATGGCCTTGCGCAGGCCGGGATCCAGCGCTCCGAACGGCTCGTCCAGCAGCAGCAGGGGCCGCCGCATGGCCAGCGCGCGGGCTAAAGCGACGCGCTGGCGCTGGCCGCCGGAGAGCTCGGAGGGCAGGCGCCGCGCTTCGTCCGCAAGGTCGACCGCAGCCAGCGCCTCGGCCACGACGGCTTTCTCCGCGCCGTTCAGCGACAGACTGGGCTTGAGCCCCAGAGCGACATTGTCCGCGGCGCTCAGATGCGGAAACAGGTTGTTGTCCTGGAACAGCAGCGAGCAAGGCCGCGCGGCCGGCGGCAGCGGGCCGAGGTTTTGTCCCTCGAAGGCGAGGCGGCCCGACACGACCGGCTCGAAGCCGGCGATGGCGTGGAGCATCGTTGTCTTGCCGCCGCCGGACGGGCCGATCACCGCGCACAGCGCGCCCTTCGGCACGACGAGGCTGTAGCGGCCGGTGAAGTCGGGATAGCTGACCGTCAGGTCGTCGAGTTCGAGCATGTCAGACCTTGTCCGCCGCATAGGCGAGGCCGACCGCGACAGCGACGAGCGCGAGCGCGATGGCGCCGGCCTCGTCGATGCGGTAGGCGCCCATGCGCTCGGCCATGAGGTAGGGCAGGGTGATGAGGTCGCCCCCGCCGAATAGGGCGATGACGCCGAAATCGCCCAGCGACAGCGCGGCGGCGAGGGCCAGGGCCGCGGCGAGCGGGCGCCTCAGCACGGGCCAGGCCACGATGCGCAGCCGCGCGATGCCGGTGAGGCCCAGGCTCGCCGCTAGCCGGCCATGGCGCTCCGCGCTCTGGCGCAGCGGTGGGGCGAGCAGCCGGTAGACGAAGGGCAGCGCCATCAGCGCGTTGACGAGCGGCACCAGCACGAAGCCCGCGCCCGTCAGGCTGAAACTGCCGCGCATCAGCACGAAGAGGCCCGTCACCAGCGCGAAGGGCGGCAGGCCGAGGAGCGCGAGCGTGGAGAGGTCCACCAGCCGCCGGCGCGCCGGGCTGGCGCGCCCAAGCGGGGCAGCTTCCGCGGCGGAGGCAAGCAGCAGGGCGAGGCCGACCGACATGATCGCCGCGCAGGAGGCGAGGACGAGGCTGACGGCAGCAGCCTCCCGCACCTCGGGGCTGGCTAGCGCGTCGAGCCGGCCGAGGCCCGCGAGCACGCTCAGCATCACGGGGCCGATCAGCAGCGCGGACAGGCCGATCACAGCCACATCGAGAATCAGGAGCGATGGGCCCGCGCGGTCGGGCCGTGGGTGCATGCGCCCCTGCCCCGGCGCGTCGGGCAGCCGCGCGCCGGTGAGGCCGAAGCCGGCGACGAACAGCAGCGCCAGCGCGATCTGCAGGAGTGCGATGGCGGCCGCGCGGGCGAAATCGACGTCGAGCCGAAGCGCCTGGTAGATCGCGACCTCCAGCGTGGCGTTGGCCGGCCCGCCGCCGAGGGTGAGCACGACTGCGAAGCTGGTGAAGCAGGCGAGGAAGATGAAGGCCGCGAGGCCCGGCCATTCGCGCCGGATCACCGGCCCGTCGAGATGGCGCAGGCAATCGAGCGCACCGAAGCGCAGCGCCTCGGCGAGGCGGGCGCGCTCGGCCGGGATGGACGCGAAGGCGCCCAGCATCACGCGCGCCACCAGCGGGGCGTTCATCACCACATGCGCGGTGACGATGCCATGCAGGCCATAGATGGCGGGCGGCGCTGGCAGGCCGGCGAAGCCCGCCAGCGTCGCCAGCGGCCCGCCCCGGCCGAACGCCGCCACCATGCCGAACACCACGACGATGGTCGGCGCGACGGCGGCGGCGGTGATGATGGCGATGAGGGCGGAGCGGCCGGGAAAGGCCGCGCGGCGAGCCAGCGCCAGCGCCAGCGCCGTGCCCAGCAGCAGCGACAGGAGCGTCGACAGCGCGGCCTGGAGCGCCGCGCCCCGGACGACGCCTGCGAGATAGGGGAGCGAGCCCGCGCTCAGCCCCGCCGCGCCGCCGGCCTGCGAGAGGCCGGCCAGCGAGGCCGCGACGAGGGCAGCGATGAGGCCGGCCGCGAGCAGCCCCGGATGCGGCATGAGGCTCGCGGCCCGGCCCATTTCAGCGGCCGATGGCGTTCTGCCAGCCTTCGATGATGGCCCGGCGGTTGGCCTGCACCTCGTCGGGCGTGAAGCTCAGCGTCGTCGCCGGCTTCGCGAGATCCGCGAAGGAGGCCGGCAGGCCGGCCGCGGGCGTCCTCACCGGATACATCCAGTTGCCCTCGGGGATGGCGCTCTGGAAGCCGTCGGCGAGGATGAAGGCCATGAACTGGCGGGCCAATTCCGGCTGCTTCGAAGCGCGCAGCAGGGCGGCCGTCTCGACATAGTGGTAATGACCTTCGGCGAAGGCGGCGGCCTTGTAGTTGGTCTTCTTCTCGACGGCGACATGGTAGGCGGGCGAGGTCGTGAAGGAGAGCACCATGTCCGCCTCGCCCTTGAGGAAGAGGCCGTAGGACTCCGACCAGCCCTTGGCGAAGGTGACGATGCGGGGCTTGAGCTTCGTCCAGGCCTCGTCGGCCTTGTCGCCATAGACCTTGCGCATCCAGAGCAGCAGGCTCAGCCCGGGCTGCGAGGTGCGCGGGTCCTGCAGAACGATGCGTGGGCCGTTCGGGTTCTCCACCAGCGCCTTCAGGCTCGCTGGCGGGGTGGCGAGCTTGCTGGCGTCGTAGATGAAGGCGATGTGGCCATGGTCGAAGGGCAGGAACACGGGGTCGTTCCACGCCAGCGTCAGGCCTTCGAGCGGCTGGCCATGCGGCGCGAACATGTTGGTGGCGCGCGCTTCCCCGATGATGTTGACGTCGAGACCGAGCGCGACGTCGGCGCGGCTGGACTCGCCCTCGAGCCGCAGGCGGCCCAGAAGCGCGCCGGAGTTCTCGGTGGCCACCCAATCGAGCGTGCAGTTGCAGACCGCCTCGAAGCGTTCCTTGATCTTGCCGCCGGGGCCGTATTTTCCGGTGAAGCCGGAATAGCTGTAGACCGTGAGGACGGGCTTGGCCTGCGCCAGCGCAGCGACGGGCGCGAGGGCCGCAAGCGCCAGCGCGATGCCAGCGGCGAGCCATCTGTTGATCAGCATGAGACGTTTCCCTGAGGTTGGGATCCGGCCATGCGACCGACGAACAGACGATGTGCGGTGAAATCGCTTTTCACGCTCAATCCCTCCGCCGGC
>JAIXZF010000005.1 GCA_027489835.1 Hyphomicrobiales bacterium | reverse complement strand
CGTCAGGAAGACGTCATGCCCCATACGCCCAAGCTCGACCAGGTCCACTCTCCTGCGGACATGCGCGACCTCTCGATTCCCGATCTGCGGCAGCTTGCCGACGATGTTCGGCAGGAGACGATCGACACCGTGTCGGTGACGGGCGGGCATCTCGGCGCAGGGCTCGGCGTGGTCGAGCTTACCGTGGCGCTGCATCATGTCTTCGACACCCCGCGCGACAAGCTGATCTGGGATGTCGGGCACCAGTGCTATCCCCACAAGATCCTGACGGGCCGGCGCGACCGCATCCGCACGCTGAGGCAGGGCGGCGGGCTGTCGGGCTTCACCAAGCGAGCCGAGAGCGAATACGATCCGTTCGGCGCGGCCCATGCCTCGACCTCGATCTCGGCCGGGCTCGGCTTCGCCGTGGCGCGCGACCTCCAGGGCGAGGACTTCAACGTCGTCTGCGTGATCGGCGACGGCGCGCTTTCGGGCGGCATGGCCTATGAGGCGATGAACAATGCCGGCGCGATGAACAGCCGCCTCATCGTCATCCTCAACGACAATGAGATGTCGATCGCCCCGCCCGTCGGTGCGCTGTCGAACTATCTCGCAAGGCTGCTTTCGAGCCAGAGCTACATGTCGATGCGCGACCTCGGCAAGCGGCTCACCTCGAAATTCGGCAAGACCGTGGAGGACAGCGTCACGCGCGCCATGGAGCACGCGCGCGGCTTCATCACCCATGGCACGCTGTTCGAGGAGCTCGGCTTCTACCATGTCGGGCCCATCGACGGACACAATCTCGACGTGCTCGTGCCCGTGCTGCAGAACCTCAAGGCGGCGAAGGATGGGCCGATCCTGCTCCATGTCATCACCCGCAAGGGCCATGGCTACCAGCCTGCCGAGATGGCGACCGACCGGCTGCACGGCGTCGTCAAGTTCGACGTGGCCAGCGGCAAGCAGGCCAAGGCGCCCTCCAACGCGCCGTCCTACACCAAGGTCTTCGCCCAGAGCCTGACGAAAGAAGCGCGCAAAGACCCCGCGATCGTCGCGATCACGGCCGCCATGCCGACGGGTACCGGCCTCGATCAGTTCGCCAAGGAGTTCGCCGACCGCTGCTTCGATGTCGGCATCGCCGAGCAGCACGCCGTCACCTTCGCCGCCGGCCTCGCGGCGCAGGGGCTCAAGCCCTTCTGCGCCGTCTATTCCAGCTTCCTGCAGCGCGGCTACGACCAGATCGTCCACGATTGCGCCATCCAGAACCTGCCCGTGCGCTTCGCGCTCGACAGGGCGGGGCTGGTGGGGGCGGACGGTCCCACCCATGCCGGCGCCTTCGATGTCGCCTACCTCGCCTGTATCCCCAACCTCGTTATCATGTCGCCCGCGGACGAGGCGGAGATGGCGCACATGGTCGCCACCGCCGCCGCCTACGATGACGGCCCGATCGCCTTCCGCTATCCGCGCGCCGACGGGGTCGGCGTCGAATTGCCCGAGGAGGGCGTGCCGCTGCCGATCGGCAAGGGCCGCATCGTACGCAAGGGCTCGCGCCTCGCGATCCTCTCCTTCGGCACCCGCCTCGCAGAATGCCTCAAGGCGGCCACCACACTGGCTGAACTCGGCATCGAGCCCACCGTCGCCGATGCGCGCTTCGCCAAGCCGCTCGACCTCGATCTGATCCGCGATCTGGCCTCGACCCATGAAGCCCTGATCACCATCGAGGAGGGCTCGGTCGGCGGCTTCGGCGCGCATGTGCTGCATGCGCTGGCCGGGCTTGGCCTGCTCGATGGCGGGCTGAAGGTGCGCACGATGGTTCTGCCGGACACGTTCCAGGACCACGATACGCAGGAGGCGATGTACCGCGAGGCGGGGCTCGATGCCGAGGGCGTCGTGGAGCTCGCGCTGAAGCTCCTGAAGCCCGCTCGCAAGGGAGCGGCGAAAGCGCTGGCCGCCACGCTGGCGCCGCGCTGAACGCGCCGCCACCTACGACGAAGTTCCGATGCGGACGCGCTTGCAAGCGCAACCTCGCTCGTTCATGCCATGCTCAGCCGGCATGCCTCATATCGCGGCATGGACCGCTGGAACAACATCCAGTTACGAGCATTCCACGTAAGCCAGACGGTCTGCAATGACGCCGCTCGTGCGGCGATAAGGGGAGATTATCAATGCGTCCAGCAATGTACCTGTCGGGTGCCGTCCTTGCGCTCGGCCTTTCGGCACAGGCCGCTTCCGCGCAGGATGCCGCCGCCGGCGAGCGCATCTTCAACCAGTGCCGTGCCTGCCATCAGGTCGGCGAGACCGCACGCAATGGCGTCGGCCCCGTGCTGAACGGCCTGTTCGCCAACCGCAAGGCCGGCACCTGGCCTGCCTACACCTATTCGGCGGCCTATCAGGGCCTCGACAAGGTCTGGAACGAGGACAATTTCCGCACCTACATCAAGGATCCGCGCGGCGTCACGCCCGGCACCAAGATGGTCTATGCCGGCCTCAAGGACGATGCGCAGATCAGCAACCTGATCGCCTTCCTCAAGCAGTACGCGCCAGACGGCAAGCGCACCCAGTGAAGTCCGGCCTGACAGGCTGACATGAGAAGGGCGCCGGTGATGGCGCCCTTTTTGTTGGCTGGACATGCTGTGCGCGGGCTGCGCCGGGCCGGGCTCAGCCCTTTTCGAACATGCCCTCGTCGCGCCAGACAGTCATGAGCCCCTCGATCAGGTGCTCGATGTCCGCGTCGGTGTGCATCGGGGTCGGCGTGATGCGCAGGCGTTCGGTGCCGCGGGCCACGGTGGGGTAGTTGATCGGCTGCACGTAGATATCGTGCTCGTCCATCAACCGGTCGGAGATGCGCTTGCAGGCGACCGGGTCGCCCACCATCACCGGCACGATGTGGCTGACATTGTGCAGCACGGGGATGCCGGCCTTGGCCAGGAGCCCCTTGACCTTGGCGACGTTGGCCTGCTGCCGGTCGCGCTCGACCGCGCTCTGCTTTAGGTGCCGGATGCTGGCCGCCGCGCCCGCCGCCACGAAGGGAGGCAGCGCGGTGGTGAAGATGAAGCCTGAGGCGAAGCTGCGCACGAAGTCGCACATGGCGTGCGAGCCCGCGATGTAGCCGCCCACCACGCCGAAGGCCTTGCCGAGCGTGCCCTCGATCACGGTCAGGCGGTGGCTCAGCCCCTCGCGGTCCGCGATGCCGCCGCCGCGCGGCCCGTAAAGGCCGACCGCATGCACCTCGTCGAGATAGGTCATGGCGCCATAGGCGTCGGCCACGTCGCAGATCGCCTCGATCGGCCCGATGTCGCCATCCATCGAGTAGACCGATTCGAACGCCACCAGCTTGGGCGTGCGCGGATCGAGCGCGGCGAGGCGGCGCTCGAGGTCGTCGACGTCATTGTGCTTGAACACCTGCACCGGAGCGCGGCTGTGGCGGATGCCCTCGATCATCGAGGCATGGTTGCCGGCGTCCGACAGGATCACGCAGCCGGGGATTTGCGAGGCCAGCGTCGACAGTGTCGCCCAGTTGGAGACGTAGCCCGAGGTGAACAGCAGCGCCGCCTCCTGCCGGTGCAGGTCGGCGAGCTCGCGCTCCAGGATGACATGGTCGTTGGTCGTGCCGGCGATGTTGCGTGTGCCGCCTGCGCCGGCGCCGCTCCGGTCGAGCGCGGCATGCATCGCCTCGAGCACGGCCGGGTGCTGGCCCATGCCCAGATAGTCGTTGGAGCACCAGACCGTGACCTTGCGCTCGGCTCCGTCCTTGCGGTGCGTCGCATGCGGGAAGGCGCCGCGATGCCGTTCGAGATTGGCGAAGACGCGATAGCGCCCTTCGGCCCTCAGCCCGTCAAGCTTGTCCTTGAAGTAGACCTCGTAGTCGAGGAAGGGCGAGCTCGAAGGCCCCTTGCGAAGCGATTTCGGGTCGGGCTGGAGGGCCGCCGTCCGGGCGCGCGCCACCGCCTTTCGGGCCGGCGCGTGCGAGGGCATCAGGCGGCCATTGTCCATCTGGCCGACATCAGCGTGGGCCGAGGCGTCCTGCAGGTGCGATTCGCTGTCATCGGTCATCGTCTCGTCTCCCCCGTTGGTTCATGCAGCGCAGGCTGCGAATGCAGCGCCGAGCCGTTCCTTATCGAAGGCGCGTCCGATTGCCGTGACGCGCGCCTGTCTTGTGTCCATCTGGGTGATCCTGTCGAGGGATGCACGCCCATCTGCGACGGCAAACCGCAGCCAGCCATCGTGAATTCGCGCCTCGCCGTCGAGCCGCTCGACCTG
>JAIXZF010000328.1 GCA_027489835.1 Hyphomicrobiales bacterium | reverse complement strand
TTGACGCGCTCCCGTCCAATGCGTATCCCAGCCGCCGGATCGGGCGCGTAGCTCAGCGGCAGAGCACTCCCTTCACACGGGAGGGGTCACAGGTTCAATCCCTGTCGCGCCCACCATTTTCCCTAAAATGCTGATTTGATTGGTGTTTGCCGGCGTCCAGTCGCCTGGCCGTCGCGCGGCCTTCCCGCCGTCGTGGCTTGGCCCATGGGCCGTCGGCTGCCACGGCAGGTGCGGATGGAGCCGCAGCCGATGGCGTGCGGCTCCTTGATAGAGCGGCCTCGCCACTACTGCCGCGCGCGCTCGAACGGTGTTGCATGGTTCGTGCTGCGCTCCCGCGTGCGACCATCCGTTTTTTTCCCGATCCGGGAAACCTGCGGCGCTTCGGGCGTTTGATAGTCCGATCCGGCGGTCCATTCCGGGCGGTCCGATGTGGGAGCGGCGCCATGCGTCTCGCAGTCATCGTCATCGCCGCGCTGGCCGCCGTGCCGGCTGCAGCCGGAGATCTCGTCGTCACCGTGACGGGGGTGGATTCGCCGGAAGGCGAGGTGGGCTGCGCGCTGCATCAGGATGCCGCCGCATTCCCTCAGGGTCCTGCGGCGCGGACGCAGTGGCGCAAGGCTGCGGAGCGCGGGGTCCGGTGCCGCTTCCAGGGCCTGGAGCCCGGTTCCTACGCGGTCTCGGTCTTCCACGACGCCAACGGCAACCGCAAGCTCGACACCAATCTTCTTGGCATTCCGGCGGAGGCTTGGGGCATGTCCAACAATGTCCGGCCTGCGCTGCGCGCTCCCGACTTCGCGGAAGCGAAGCTGGATGTCGGGGCGGGCGCCCGCACCATCGAAGTCCGGCTGCGGCGCTGATCGGCTTTCATGCGCCATCTGCATGATCCCGTCCGCGCCTGGCGGCGGGAAGAGCGGGCCGGCCATATCCAGGGCATCCATCACGCATGACTGACACGACCTTGCCGAAGCCGGACCGTTCCGAAGCCATCGCGGACGGGGCGTTGCCGGAAGCCTTCGACCGGCTGGGCCTGCTCGAAGCGCTGCTGGCGACCAGTCAGGACTGCATCAAGGTGCTCGACAGGCAGGGGCGCGTTCTTTTCGTCAACCGCGGCGGCGAGGTCGCGCTCGAACTCGATGCGGCAGGGGACGTCGTCGGCCGCCTGTGGCCGGATTTCTGGACCGGAAGCGACCGGCACCTGGCGGATGAAGCGCTTGAAAAGGCGCGCCGGGGCGAAACCTGCGATTTCCTCGGCGAGGCGGAGACGATGAAGGGCTCGCCGCGCTGCTGGCATGTCACCGTCGCGCCGATCCCTGGCCCGCAGGCGGGCATGGCCACGATCCTCGTCCAGTCGCGCGATCTCTCCTCCTCGCGCATTGCCGAGGAGCGCATCGCCGCCCTCGCCATCGAGGCGCAGGGTGGCGCGCGGGAGCTTCGCGCCAGCGAGGAGAAGTTCCGCACCATCGCCGACACCATGCCGCAGATGGTGTGGTCGACCCTGCCGGACGGCTTCCACGATTACTTCAACGCCCGATGGTACGAGTTCACCGGCGTGCCCGCCGGCTCGACCGATGGCGAGGGCTGGAACGACCTCTTCCATCCGGATGATCGGCAACGCGCGTTCGAGCTATGGCGGCGCTCGCTTGAGACGGGCGAGCCTTACGAGATCGAATACCGGCTTCGTCACCACAGCGGCGAGTACCGCTGGACGCTGGGCCGCGCGCTGCCGATCCGCGACGGTTCCGGCCGCATCACGCGATGGTTCGGCACCTGCACCGACATCCACGCCGCCAAGCGCGATGCGGAACTGCTGGCCCTGCTCAGCCAGGAACTCAGCCACCGGATCAAGAACATCTTCGCCATCGTCCAGGGGTTGATCGGCATTTCGGCGCGCAAGCGGCCCGAGATGCGGGCGTTTGCCTCGGATCTGCGCGACAGGGTGGCGGCGCTGGGCCGTGCCCATGACTTCGCGCGCCCCCACAGCGAGGCCTCGCGCCCGATCGTGGGCGAGACGACCCTGCACGCGCTGGTTCGGGAGATCCTCAAGCCTTATCCGGCGATGGAGGATGGCCGGATCGCATTGATCGGCGAGGACCTCCCGGTCGACGACAAGGCCGCGACCCCGATCGGGTTGCTCATCCATGAACTGGCGACCAATGCGATGAAATACGGCGCGCTCTCGGTCGATCAGGGCGTGATCCGGATCGAGACCTCGGTCCTCGATGGCACCTGCGCCCTGACCTGGCGAGAACGGGGCGGGCCGCGCATCGATGGCGAGCCGACGCATTCCGGCTTCGGCATGCAGCTCGCGAACAGCTCGGTCGACGGCCATCTCGGCGGCACGATCATGCGGATATGGGAGCCGGACGGGCTCGTGGTCTCGGTCGCCTGCCCGGTGTCGTCGCTGCTGCGGCGCTGAAGCGTCCGTTCAGCCGAACAGCTTGAGCTGCTCAGGCGGCCTTTCGGTCCGCCGCATCGCGTAGTCGACGGCCGCGGCGACGCTGGCGATGTCGTAGGGTTTCGTGAGCACGCCCACCGTCCCGGCGATGCCGTCCCCCAGCAGCCTGGGGTTGGCCGTCATGAACAGCACCCGCACGCCATGCTCGTGCGCGAGAGCGGCGCCGATCTGCGGCCCTGTCAGGCCATCGCGCAGGTTGAGGTCGACCAGCGCGAGCGCCGGCTTCAGCTTGACGAGACCAAGCGCCGTGGCCGCGTCGGCGGCGATGCCGACCGGCAGATAGCCGAGTTCCTCGAGCGAGGCCTGAAGGTCGAGCGCCACGAGCATCTCGTCCTCCACGATCATGATCCGGTCTGGCATAGCCAATACTCCTCACTCCCTTGCGCAGTGACAACGGCCCCGTGCCTCGCTGGTTCCGAAGCCGGGTTACGTTGCGGGCGCTGTTGCCGTTCTGCATCACTGCCGTCCGATCCCTTGCGCTTGCATCGGGCTCGCTGCCCGACTGGCGCTGCGACATAAGGCCGTATGAAGCCCGACTTCCGCAGCCCCTAACCTGTACGATCACGATTGTTGGAGGCCGCAGGACGTTGATCAAGCCGGATGCACCCGGGCCGGGCCAGGAAAGCGTATGGGCCTATCCGCGTCCCGCCATCGCAGAGCCTTGCGACAGCCATGTCAGGATCGTGCATGCCGGCGTGGTCCTCGTCGATACGCGGCGAGCCGTGCGCACGCTCGAGACCAGCCACCCGCCGAGCTATTACTGTCCTCGCGCCGATGTCGACATGAGCAAGATCCGATCGTCCGGCCGCATGTCCACCTGCGAGTGGAAGGGCGTGGCCAGCTATGTGCATGTGATGATGGGCGATGTCGTCATTCGCGACGCGGGCTGGAGCTACGCGTCGCCGACGCGGGATTTTATGCTGCTAAAGGATCACATCGCCTTCTACGCCGCGCCATTCGACGGCTGCTTCGTCGATGGCGAGCGAGTAACGCCGCAGCCCGGCTCGTTCTATGGAGGCTGGATCACCTCCCGGGTCAGCGGGCCGTTCAAGGGCGCGCCCGGCAGCATGTTCTGGTAGCGCGCTCCGGCGCGAGGTCGCAGACCCGCTCGCAAAAGGCCGCCGCTGCGCCACCCGCTGCCGGAACTGGACAGTTCACTTCGCGTTGCTGCGTCGGTGTCGCTTGATGGCGCCGGGACGCGTGGCCGAGGAGACGATCATGAAGTCCATCCTGAACCGCAGGCATGTCACGGCCCTCGCAGCAGCGCTCGCGCTTGGCCTCGCGGCGGTTCCGGCGCGTGCTGCGGACCCTGTCCGTGTCGCTTCGAAGCTCGATGCCGAGGGCGCCCTCCTGGGCTCCATGATCATTCAGGTGCTCGAGGCCGGCGGCATCCGGACGGTCAACCGCCTCCAGATGGGCGCGACGAAGATCGTCCGCGGCGCGCTGGTGGCCGGCGATATCGACATCTATCCGGAATACACCGGCAATGCCGGCTTCTTCTTCAACATTGACGGCGATCCCGTCTGGAAGGACGCCGCAAAGGCTCAGGCCAAGGCGGCCGAGCTCGACCTCGCCAATTCCATCATCTGGCTGAAGGCGGCCCCGGCGAACAACACCTGGGCCATCGCCGTGCGCCAGGATCTTGCCCGGTCGGCGAAGCTCGTCACCATGGACGACCTCGGCCGTTACATCGCCGCGGGCGGCACGTTCAAGCTGGCGGCATCGGCCGAGTTCGTCGAGAGCCCGGCCGCCCTGCCGACCTTCCAGTCGACCTACGGATTCAGGCTGGGCGCGGGCCAGACCCTGGTGCTGGCGGGTGGCGACACGGCCGCCACCATCCGCGCCGCGGCCGAGAAGACATCCGGCGTCAACGCCGCCATGGTCTACGGCACGGACGGCGCCATCGCCGCGCTCGGGCTGGTCGTCATGACCGACACCAAGGCCGCGCAGGCCATCTACGAACCCGCGCCGACGATCCGCAAGGCAGCGCTGGACGCCAACCCCCGGCTCCGGGACCTGCTCGACCCGGTCTTCGCCTCGCTCGACGCCGACACGCTGCGCGGGCTGAACGCCAAGGTTCAGGTCGAGGGGCAGGACAGCCGCAAGGTCGCAGGGGATTACCTCAAGTTGAAGGGCTTCCTGAAGTGAGCCGGCAGCCTTGCGGCCAGCGTCGCCGGTCCACCCGCCGTTGATCCGCAACCGTCCGCTCCTCGCGCTCGCGGTTTTTCTGGCGCTCGGTGCCTTCCTGCTTCCCGTTCTCAGCCATGCGCCCAACAGGCTCATTTCCGGGCGCCCCGTTCCCCTGCTGTCGTTGCCGGCGACCAGCCTTGCCCTGATGGCCGCGCCGGCCCTGCTGCTGGGGGCGGGCGCCTTCCTGCCTCAGTCGCGCCGGAGCCTCCAAGCCGTCGCGCTGGCCGCCGCGCTGTTCATCTCGTCGCTGCTGTTCGCGGCCGGTGCCGAGGCGAGCCGGCTTGGCGCCGAGGCCTCCGCCGCTGCGCGCAGCTCGCTCGGCTCGGGCTTCTGGGTCATGCTGCTGGCCGCTTGCCTCATCCTAGCGGATTCCCTGGCCAGAGCCGGCCTGCCGGCGCCGGCGCGCCTGCTGGCGGGCGTCGCCGCGTTCATTCCGGCTGCCCTCATGATCGGCTTCGGCCATCTCGACGACCTGTCCGTGATGAAGGAATACGCCAACCGGGCGGATGTCTTCAGGCAGGCCGTGGTCGAGCATCTCGTCATCGTCGTCGGCGCGCTGGTGCCGACGCTGCTGATCGGCGTGCCGCTCGGCGTTCTGGCCTCGCGACGGCCCGGCCTGGGACGACGGACGCTGGCCGGCCTCGGCGTGATCCAGACCATTCCGTCGATCGCGCTGTTCGGCCTGCTAATGGCGCCCCTTTCAGCGCTGGCTCTTGCCGTTCCCGCGCTCGGCGCGGCAGGCATCAGGGGCATCGGCCTCGCGCCTGCGATCATCGCGCTGACGCTGTATTGCCTGCTCCCGATGGTGCGCAACACCGCCGAAGGGCTGGCCCGCACGCCCCGCGGCGTGGTCCAGGCCGCGCGCGGCATGGGCCTCACCGAGCGGCAGATCCTCTGGCGGGTGCGGGTGCCGCTCGCCCTGCCGGTCTTCCTCTCCGGCCTCAGGGTCACGCTGGCGCAGTCGATCGGCCTTGCCGCGGTCGCGGCCCTGATCGGGGCAGGGGGCCTCGGCAGCATCATGTTCCAGGGGCTTTTCGCCAACGCGCTCGACCTCGTGCTTCTCGGCGCGGTGCCGATCGTGGTGATGGTCATGGCGGTTGACGCCCTGTTTCGTTTCGCGGCCGGCAGCCTGCGCATCGGGGCATCGGACGGCGCGACCGCCGCCACGGGTGCGGGCCGATGATCAGGTTCAGCGGCGTCTCGAAGGCTTATGGCTCGCTCTCGGTGATCGAGGGGCTCGACCTCGAGATCGCGCGAGGAGAATTTTGCGTGCTGATCGGCGCGTCCGGTTCGGGCAAGTCGACGGTCCTGAAGCTGATCAACCGCCTCGAGGAGCATGATTCCGGCGAGATCCGTTTTGCCGGCGAGGAAATCCGCAGCTTCAGGCCCGAAGTGATCCGCCGCCGCATGGGCTACGCCATCCAGTCCATCGGCCTGTTCCCCCATTGGACGATCGAGGACAACGTCGCCACCGTGCCCCGCCTGCTGGGCTGGGATGAGCTCCGCATCGGCAGACGCGTCGACGAACTCCTGGCCCTGCTCGATCTCGATGCCGTCCGCATCCGCCGGGCCTATCCGCACCAGCTCTCGGGCGGCCAGCAGCAGCGCATCGGCGTGGCGCGCGCGCTGGCGGCGGACCCCGACGTGCTGCTCATGGACGAGCCGTTCGGAGCCCTCGACCCCATCGCCCGCGAGGGCCTGCAGGCGGAGATCGCCCGCATCCACCGGGCGACGGGCAAGACCATCGTGTTCGTCACGCACGACATCGACGAGGCGCTGAAGCTCGCCACGCGCATCGTCCTCATCGACAAGGGCAGGATCGTGCAGGCCGCGCCGCCGCGCGAAGTGCTGAGCGCGCCGGCCAACGATTTCGTCCGCGATTTCCTCGGGCGCGAGGATCACGGGCTCAAGCTTCTCTCGGTCGAGACGGTCGCCGAGCGGATGCGCGCGGGCGAGACCGCCCCCGCGAATGGCAGCATCGGGGCGGGCGACAACCTCCGCCATGCCCTGTCGAAGATGATCGCCACGGGGGCGAAGCGGCTCTCCGTGACCGGCTCGTCAGGCGAGATCGTCGGCACGCTGCATCTGTCGGACATCGTGGGATGAGCGCGCTGGCGCAGCCGCATCCGGCCTCGCGCACCGGGGCTGCCATGCGCCGCCTTGTGGTGGCGCTGACGCTGTTCGGCGCGCTGCTCGTCGCCATGCCCTTCAGCCGGTCGCTGTTCGCCTGGCTGTTCCCCCGCCTGGAGCGGCCGCTCTACGAGCAGCACGGATTCGTGGCACTGGTTCTGGCGCATCTCGGCCTCGTCGCGGCCTCGGGCCTGTGCGCCGTCATCGTCGGCATGGGAGCGGCCATCTTCGTCACCCGCCCCGCGGGACGGGAGTTCCGCAGCCTGATCGAAACCCTGACGGCCATCGCCCAGACCTTTCCGCCGGTGGCGGTCCTGGCGCTGTCCGTCCCGATGATCGGCTTCGGGTTCGGGCCGGCTTTCCTCGCGCTCGCTCTGTATAGCGTCCTGCCGATCTGCGAGAACACGATCTCCGGGATCGAGGGCGTGCCGCCATCGGCGATGCAGGCGGGCGAGGGCCTCGGGATGACGCCGCACGAACGGCTGTTCCGCGTCGAGCTGCCGCTGGCAGCGCCCATCATCCTCGCGGGCGTGCGCACGTCGTTTTCGATCAACATCGGCACCGCCGCCGTCGCGTCCACGGTGGGCGCGGTCTCGCTCGGCGCGCCCATCATCATCGGCCTCAACGGCAACAACACGGCTTACGTGTTGCAAGGAGCGCTGCTGATCACCGGGCTGGCGCTGGTGGTCGACGCGGCGTTCGAGGCCATTCAGGCCCGCCTGCAGCGCTGGAACGCGGGCTGACCGCGCCGCCCAGGCTCCTGGCAGCCTGATGGGCTCGGGCTGGATCGTCATCGGCCAGGTTTCAGCGATCACCGGCTCCAGGTCCGGCCAGCGCCCGCAGCGGGTCGGGCAGGCGCGCCTTTGCACCGACTTCCAGCCGCTCAGGCGGCCAGCCTCACCGTCTCGCCGCTGGCGGCGGCCCGGCGAACGGCATCGATGGCGCGAAGCGTCATAAGCCCCTCGCGCCCTGACACCAATGGCTCCTCCTCGCCGCGGATCACTTTGCAGAACTGGCGGACCTGCAGCCGCAGCGGGTCCTCGTCGGCCGCGATCAGGCGCTCGGTCGTGAAGGGCTCCCACCAGCCGCGCTCGCCTTCGTTGCGCCAGAGCTCGAGGCGCGGAATGGACAGCGAGCCATGCGTGCCGCCGATGAGGCAGCAATTCTCGTCGCTGCGCGGATAGGCCGGGTTCTCGCCGGCTGTGTGCTCCCAGCTGTACGGCGCCACCACCGTGTCGCTGACATTGATGGTCCCAAGCGCGCCGCTGACGAAGCGCAGCGACACGGCCGTGGTCTCGTCGGCGGCGTAGCCGCGCACGGCGCGCGACTGGAAGGCCTGCACGGCTTCGATCTCGCCGCAGAAATGGCGCATGAGGTCGATGTCGTGGCTCATGTTGAGCAGCACGGGCCCGCCCCCGGCCTCGCGCCGCCAGG
>JAIXZF010000311.1 GCA_027489835.1 Hyphomicrobiales bacterium | reverse complement strand
GCAATGCTTGGCTGAAAGGCTGCCGTGAAGCTGGCCAGGCTGCTGCGCTCGCCACCGGGCATGACCGGCAGCATGAGGCGGATGACGAGTGCCGCGAGGAGGGCGATCACCCCGGCGTAAGCGAACGTGCCGCGCCAGCCTGCGATGTCGCCGATGACGCTGCCGACCGGGATGCCAAGCACGAAAGCGAGCGTCATGCCGGCAAGCACGATGCCCATCGCCTTGCCGCGCTGCTCGGGCGGCGCCAGTTCGGCGGCCGCCAGCGACGCGATCGGGCCGACCAGCCCGGCGGCAAGGCCGCAGGCGATGCGCAAGGCGATGAGGATGCCAAGGGACGGCGCAAAAGCGGCGAGGAGGTTCAGGGTGCCGATGAGGCCCAGACCTGCGACCAGCACTGCCCTGCGCGGGAGGTGGGCGACAGCGCCGGCAATGAAGGGAGCGGTGAAGGCGCAGGTGATGGCGAAAGCGCTGCCGAGCTGTCCAGCGGCCGAAAGCGATCGCCCGACATCGGCGGCAAGCGCCTCAAGATGGCCCGCATAGACGAAGGCTTCGGTGCCCATGGCGAAGCTCGCCAGCGCGAGCACGGCAATACGCTTGTCCATGACGGCCCCTTAACGATCGGTTGGATGCAGTTTAGATTATGCATGTCATCTAATTGAAAAGATGATCGTCATCTGCTATAGAGTCAAGCGCAAACTGCCTTTGGCATCCGGACGAGGTTGCGATGCGCCGCAGCAAGGAAGCGACCGCCGAAAGCCGGCGCAAGATCACCGAAACGGCATCGAGGCTGTTCCGCGAGCGTGGGGTCGAACGCGTGGGCGTGGCCGATGTCATGCAGGCGGCCGGCATGACGCATGGCGGTTTCTATCGGCATTTCCCGTCGAAGGACGCCCTCGTAGCCGAGGCCATGGCCCATGCTTTCGGCGAGCTCACGGCCAGGCTTGTGCCGGTCGCCGCCCCTGACCACGCCAAGGGTCTTTCGGCGCAGCTCGGCGCTTATGTGCAGGACTACCTGTCGGCCAAGCATGTGGCTCACCCCGAAAAGGGCTGCCCGATGGCGGCCGCCGGATCGGAAGCCAGGCATGCGGGCGCCGATGTCGGCGTTGCCTTCGCCCAAGGCGCAGGGCGATGGGCCGAGTTGCTGACCCAAGCCCTTGCCGAGAACTCGCCCGCGCCTCGCGAAGCTGCGCTGCGCCTGCTGTCGAGCCTCGTCGGCGCCATCGTCGTGGCCCGCGCTGTGGGGGAGGGCGCGCTGCAGGACGAGGTTATCGCCGCGATGCGCGCCGATCCCCTGATCGATCGTGTCCTGAAGGCAAGCTCGACCTGATCGTCCAGGCCGCCCTGCCGGCCGCCCTGCCGGCCGCCCGTCCCCATCGTCATTTGAGCCTCATCCCTGTCGATCCTTCGATCGAATAGATGATGATTGACATCAAAACAGTTTCAGATGACGATCATCATCTAATTTAGACAGGCAGCATCCGCTGAGGCCGGTATCGTGGCATCTGATCCATAGGGCTCGCATGGCTTCCAGGCGGTCCTTGGCTGCTGACCCTTGGCGCCGACTGATCCGGAACGCTTCGCGCGGCCTTCCCGGCTCGTGAAGCTGCACGGTCATCCGCATGGGCGCTGGGTGGCTGGGTGCGTCGTTCCCGCTGACAAGGGCCGATGACGACGTTTCGAACTGGAAAAGGAGAGCCGGATGCTCGTGATGATCTGCCTCGCCGCCGCGCATGTCGGCTTCTGGACATGGGGCGAGGGGCTCGCGCTGCAGAATGGTGCGATGGGCCCCTATGGTGCGGCGGCCCTGGCGGCGTGGCTGGCGGCGATCGGCCTCTGGGTCGCCTATGTCGGCTGGCTGTCACGATCCGGCTGGCTGACGGGACCGGGCGTCGCGACGTATCCGTGGCTGTGGGTGCCGTCGCCGCCTGTCATGCTGACGCTCGCCGGTCTGCTGCTGGCGCCGATGTTGCGGAACGCCTGGTTCGCCGTGCTCGCGGCGCTGCCGGTCATCGCGGTCCCGCTGCTGAATGCCCTCCGCATCATGGCCATCGGCCCGGTGGTCAAGGCGTGGCGCGGCCGGTTTCCGCGCCGGATCGGCTTCGGTGTCGGCATTCCAGACGCGCTCTTCGGCCTGTGGTCCGCCTACATCGCGATGAGCGGCGGCTTCCAGAGTGATCGACAGGCAGTGCTGTGGCACGGCGTCGGAACGGCGATCCTGCTGCTGATGATGCCGATGATCTTCACCCTGCTGAGGCAGCCAAGACTGGACGCGCCGGGGAAGGGGTCAGCCCGGGCAATCCTCGACTTTCCCCTGGTGCTGGCTCCGGCCGGGCTGGCGACGCTGTTCGCGGTCCTCCACCTTCTGTCGCTGGCAGCCCTTTATGCCAAAGCCCTGTGATCTGCGGATCGCCCGCAACGAATGTTCCGGGACGGCGAGGCCGACCGTAAGCCTGCCGGCGACCAGTTCGATTACGGGCGGATGCGCCATCCCGTCCGGAAGATCCACCACACGGCGCCGAGGCACAGCGCGATGAACAGCGCGATGGCCAGCAGGCTGACCATGATCGGCACGTCGGCCGTGCCGAAGAAGGACCAGCGGAACACCGACATCAGGTAGACCACCGGGTTGAACAGCGCGATCGTGCGCCAGATGCCCGGCAGCATGTCGATGCTGTAGAAGCTGCCGCCAAGGAAGATCAGCGGTGTCAGGACCAGAAGCGGGATGAGCTGCAGCTGCTGGAAATCCTTGGCCCAGATGCCGATGATGAAGCCGAACAGCGAGAAGCTGAAGCTGGTCAGGGCCAGCAGCGCCAGCATGGCCACGGGATGGGCGATGGGCACGTCGACGAACAGATATGCGGTGGCGAGGATGATGAGCCCGATCAGGATCGACTTCACCGCCGCCGCCCCGACATAGCCGATCACGATCTCCGCGACGCCGACGGGGGCGGAGAGCAGCTCGTAGATCGTGCCGATGAATTTCGGGAAGTTGATCGCGAAGGCGGCATTGGCGACCGATTGGGTCATCACGGTCAGCATGATGAGGCCGGGCACGATGAACGCGCCATAGCTGACGCCGCCGACCATCTCGATGCGGCTGCCGATGGCCGCGCCGAACACCACGAAATAGAGCGTCGTCGAGATCACCGGCGAGATCAGCGACTCGATGATGGTCCGGAAGAAGCGGGCCATCTCCCGCTCGAAGATCGCGTTGATCGCATGGAAATTCATGTCTATCCCCTGACGAGCCCGACGAAGATGTCCTCCAGGCTGCTCTGCTGCGTCGACAGGTCGATCATCTGCAACCCGGCCGCGCGGATGTCGCCCAGCAGGGTGACGATGCCGGTGCGCTTGCCCCTGGTGTCGTAGGTGTAGATCAGGCTGCGCCCATCGGGGCCCAGCTCCAGCGCATAGTGCGACAGCGCCGCCGGAACGCTCGCGAGCGGCTCGGCCAGTTCGACGTGCAGCGTCTTCCGGCCCATCCGCTTCATCAGCGCGGCGGTCTCCTCGACCAGCAGGATCTCGCCCTTGTTGATCACGCCGATGCGGTCGGCGATCGCCTCCGCCTCCTCGATGTAGTGCGTGGTGAGGATGATGGTGACGCCATCGGCCTTCAGCCCGGCAATGACGGCCCACATGTCCTTGCGCAGCTCGACGTCGACGCCAGCGGTCGGCTCGTCCAGAAACAGCACGCGCGGCTCGTGCGCCAGCGCCTTGGCGATCAGGACGCGCCGCTTCATGCCGCCCGACAAGGTCATGATCGCGCTGTCCTTCTTGTCCCAGAGCGACAATTGGCGCAGCACCTTTTCGACATGGGCCGGATCGGGCGGCCTGCCGAATAGCCCGCGCGAATAGCTGACGGCGTTGATGACCTTCTCGAACGATTCGAGCGTGATCTCCTGCGGCACGAGGCCGATCAGCCTGCGCGTCGCGCGGAAGTCGCGGACCACGTCGTGGCCTCCCACCGTGACGCTGCCGGAACTCGGCTGCACGATCCCGCAGATGGTGGAGATCAGCGTCGTCTTGCCGGCGCCGTTCGGGCCGAGCAGCGCGATGATCTCGCCTTCCTCGATGTCCAGATTGACGGACTTCAGCGCCTC
>JAIXZF010000107.1 GCA_027489835.1 Hyphomicrobiales bacterium | reverse complement strand
TGGACCCAGCGCTCGAGCGCTCCGCCCGTGCTGGTGCGGTCGAGCACGTCGTGGACGCGGCGCCTGAGCCTCAGGCGGCCGGGCGCGTCGGGGCTGGGTTCGGCCATGGCTGACGATGCGGCGAGGCGCCGGGGAGCGCCATGCGCGAGGTCAATGCCGCGGGCCGCGCCGACGCGGCGTCCGCCTTGCGCGGCCAGGGCCTCCCGTTGTCAGGCGGCGAGGGCCTTCTCGATCGCCGCAAGGGCGTCATCGGCCTTCGCTCCGTCCGGGCCGCCGGCCTGCGCCATGTCCCGGCGGCCGCCGCCGCCCTTGCCGCCCAGCGCCTCGGATGCCGCACGCACCAGGCTCACCGCATCGAAGCGGCCTGTCAGGTCGTCGGTCACGCCTACGACCACGCCGGCCTTGCCATCCTCGCTCACGCCGATGATGGCGACGATGCCGGAGGCGACCTGTCGCTTGGCTTCGTCCGCCAGGCTCTTGAGGTCCTTCATCTCGACGCCGGTGATGGCGCGGCCGATGAACTTGACCCCTGCGATTTCGCGCACCGGATCGGCGCCGGCCGCCCCGCCGCCCATGGCGAGCTTCTTGCGCGCATCCGACAGCTCTCGCTCGAGCTTGCGGCGCTCCTCGAGAATGACCGCGAGGCGATCCGCCGCCTCGGCCGGCGTCGTCTTCAGCAGGCTTGCGAGCTGGTGCAGCCGGCGGCTCTCCTCGGCGAGATGGCGGCGGGCCGCGTCGCCGGTCATGGCTTCCACGCGCCGCACGCCGGCGGCGACGGCCCCCTCGTCCACGATGGTGATGAGGCCGATGTCGCCGGTCGCAGAGGCGTGCGTGCCGCCGCACAGCTCGACCGAGAACGTGCGCCCCGTGCCTTCGCCCTGCCGAAGCGTGCCCATCGACACGACGCGGACCTCGTCGCCGTATTTCTCGCCGAACAGGGCGCGCGCGCCCGAGGCGATGGCGTCGTCCACGCCCATCAGCCGCGTCACCACCGGCTCGTTCTGCAGCACCACGCGGTTGGCGATCGCCTCGACGCGGCCGAGTTCCTCGTCCGAGATGCCCTTTGGATGGCTGAAGTCGAAGCGCAGCCGGTCCGGCGAGACCATCGAGCCCTTCTGCGCGACATGGTCGCCGAGCGTCATGCGCAGCGCCTCGTGCAGCAGGTGCGTCGCCGAATGGTTGGCGCGGATCGCGCCGCGCCGCCTGCCGTCGACCTCGAGCTCGGCGGCGGCGCCGCGCGCGATCTCGCCGCTCTCCACGGTGATGGCATGGGCGAACACGTCGCCCACCTTCTTCTGGGTGTCGGTGACGCGCGCGGTGAAACCTTCGCCGCGGATGAGGCCGGTGTCGCCCACCTGGCCGCCCGATTCGGCGTAGAAAGGCGTCTGGTTGAGGAGCGCGAAGCCGCTCTCGCCCGCTCTCAGCCGCTCGACCTCGGCCCCGCCGCTGACCAGCGCGGTGACGACGCCCTCGGCCTTTTCGGAGGAGTAGCCGAGGAACTCGCTGGCGCCGACCTTGTCGCGCAGCGCGAACCAGACCGTGTCGGTGGCCGCTTCGCCCGAGCCCGCCCAGGCGGCGCGCGCCTTGGCCTTCTGCTCTTCCATCGCGGCGGTGAAGCCCTCGAGGTCGACGCCGATGCCGCGCGCGCGCAGCGCGTCCTGCGTCAGGTCGAGCGGGAAGCCGAACGTATCGTAGAGCTGGAAGGCGACCGAGCCCTTGAGCGCGTCGCCCTCGCCGAGGGTGGCTGTCTCCGCATCGAGGATGGAGAGCCCGCGGGCCAGCGTGGTGCGGAAGCGCGTTTCCTCGAGCTGCAGCGTCTCGGCGATCAGCGCCTCGGCGCGGACGAGCTCGGGGTAGGCCTGGCCCATCTCGCGCACCAGCGTGGGCAGAATCTTGTAGAGCAGCGGCTCTTTCGCGCCCAGGAGCTGGGCATGGCGCATGCCGCGCCGCATGATCCGGCGCAGCACATAGCCGCGGCCCTCGTTGGATGGCAGCACGCCGTCCGCGATCAGGAAGGCCGAGCAGCGCAGATGGTCGGCGATGACCCGGTGGCTCGCCTTGCCCTCGGGGTCGATGCCCGTGAGGTCCGCGACGCGCGCGATCAGCGCCCTGAACAGGTCGATCTGGTAATTGTCATGCGTGCCCTGCAGCACGGCCGCGATGCGCTCGAGGCCCATGCCGGTGTCGATCGAGGGGCGCGGCAGCGACAGCCGTTGGCCGTCCACGGTCTCCTCGTACTGCATGAACACGAGGTTCCAGATCTCGATGAACCGGTCGCCATCCTGCTCGGCCGAGCCGGGCGGTCCGCCGGGAATGTGGTCGCCATGGTCGTAGAAGATCTCGGAGCAGGGGCCGCACGGTCCGACATCGCCCATCCGCCAGAAATTGTCGGAGGTCGGGATGCGGATGATCCTGTCGTCGCTCAGGCCGGCAATCTTCTTCCACAGCGCATGGGCCTCGTCGTCCTCGGAGAAGACGGTGACCGTCAGCTTCTCCTTCGGCAGCCCGTATTCCCGCGTCACCAGCGTCCAGGCGTGCTCGATCGCGACATCCTTGAAGTAGTCGCCGAACGAGAAGTTGCCGAGCATCTCGAAGAAGGTGTGGTGGCGCGCGGTGTAGCCGACATTGTCGAGGTCGTTGTG
This sequence comes from Hyphomicrobiales bacterium, assembly GCA_027489835.1. Classification (GTDB taxonomy): domain Bacteria; phylum Pseudomonadota; class Alphaproteobacteria; order Rhizobiales; family Beijerinckiaceae; genus Allobosea. Next base: position 27 of record JAIXZF010000107.1, on the reverse strand, counting down.
CTTGCCGCCGGCGCGCACGCTCTTCTG
>JAIXZF010000444.1 GCA_027489835.1 Hyphomicrobiales bacterium | reverse complement strand
GCCGAGAACAACAACACGCGTGCGTTCGTTCCAACCGGGTTCAACTACGACCCGGTGTGGTCACGCTGCGTGATCTCGAATCCTGGCAAGATCGCGAATCTTGACCTCTTCGACGGCATCCAGACCAAGGGTGGCCGTGCCCAGTGGAAGGGATGCGTCGAAGCCCGCCCCGAGCCGTTCGACGTGACGGACGACCCGCCCAACGGCGCGGACGTGCGCACGCTGTTCACACCCTATTTCTGGCCGGACGAGCCGGGAGAAGGCAGCAAGGGCAAGTCGCTCGGCTACGCCAACAACTACATGGACGACGGCACGATGCCCTCGGGCTGGAGCCGTGGCTGGGAGTGGGAGTGGCAGGCCAACCTGTTCAAGTATGACGGCGCGAACAAGAACGTGAACTTCAGCGAGAATCCGCCCAACACGAGCGGGCCCAACATGGCCTGCCCGGACGAGATCCTGCGCCTGACCAGCAACCGCAACACCGTCCTCGACAAGATCCGCGGGCTTTCTCACTGGAACGGCGGCGGCACCATCTCGTCGGAGGGCGTCGCCTGGGGCTGGCGCACGCTTTCGCCCAAGGCGCCGTTCGCCGATGGCGTCGCCTACGGCACGCCCAACACCAAGAAGGTGCTGGTCATCATGACCGATGGCGAGAACCAGATCGGCGCCAACAATGTCGGCGGACCCGTGATGTCGCACTACAACGCCTATGGCTACATGCGCTGGGGCCGCTTCCCGCAGGAGAACTTCCAGGAGGCGTCGAAGTATCTCGACAACCGGATGAAGCTGGCCTGCACCAACGCGAAGGCGGCGGGCATCCAGATCATCACCATACTGTTCCGGGTGAACACCGCCAATTCGCGGAACCTGCTGCAGAACTGCGCGACCTCGGGCCAGCTCTTCTACATCGCCTCGAACCAGTCGGAGCTCCAGCGCGCCTTCGCCGACGTGGCCGAGACGATCGGCAAGATCCGCCTGACCAAGTGATCCGCCCGCCGCGGCACGAACACGAAGCCCGGCGAGAGCCGGGCTTCTCTATTGGCTGCGGGAACTGCGCGCCGCGAAACGCACGGCTTCCTCGGCGGCCTTGAACAGCGCCTTGGCCTTGTTGACGCATTCCATCTGCTCGGATGCGTTGACCGAGTCGTGGACGATCCCGGCGCCCGCCTGCACGGACATGACGCCGTCCTTGACGATGGCGGTGCGCAGCACGATGCAGGTGTCCATCTCGCCCTCCGAGCCGAAATAGCCGATGCAGCCGCCATAGGGGCCGCGGGCGTCTCGCTCGAGCTCGTCGATGATCTCCATGGCCCTGACCTTGGGCGCGCCCGATACGGTGCCGGCGGGGAAGCCGGATATGAGCGCGTCCAGCGCATCCTTGCCCGGCGCGATCGCACCCTCGACGTTCGAGACGATGTGCATGACCTGGCTGTAGCGCTCGATGAAGAAGCGGTCGGTGACCTCCACGCTGCCGATGGTCGCGACGCGGCCCACATCGTTGCGGCCGAGGTCGAGCAGCATCAGGTGCTCGGCGCGCTCCTTGGGATCAGCCAGAAGTTCCGCCGCCAGGGCCTCGTCCTCGGCCGGCGTGGCGCCGCGCCGTCGCGTGCCGGCGATGGGGCGGATCGTGACCTTGCCGCCCCGCAGCCTGACGAGGATTTCCGGGCTCGAGCAGACGATCTGGAACGCCTCGAAGTCGAGGTAGCACAGGAAAGGGGCCGGATTGACGCGCCGGAGCGCGCGGTAAAGCGCGAAGGGCGGCAGCGAGAACGGAGCGTCGAAGCGCTGCGACAGCACGACCTGGAAGATGTCGCCGGCCTTGATGTACTCCTTTGCGGCGTCGACCATGGCCGAGTAGGCCTCGGGCGGCGTGTTCGACGTGGGGGAGGGCGCCTGGATGCCTGCCACGTCGTGGCGCGCCTCCGATGGCAGCGGTCCCTCGAGCGCCGCGACGGCCGCCTCGATCCGCTCCCGGGCGCGCTCGAAGGCGGCGCGCGCGGCGACGCCCGGCGAAGGGTGGACTGAAGCCGCGACCGTGACCTCGTCGCGGACCGCATCGAAGACGACCATCACGGTGGGCCGGACCATGATGGCGTCAGGCAGGCCAAGGCCGCTGGCCTTGCGCTCCGGCAACCTCTCCATCAGCCTGACCATGTCGTAGCCCAGAAAGCCGAACAGGCCCGAGGCCATCGGCAGGTCGAGGCCCGAGGCGTCGAGGCGGCTTCCCGCAAGGATGCGGCGAAGGCTCGCGAGCGGCGGGAGCGGGTCAGGCTCGAAGGCGGGAGCGGCTGCGAGGGGCCGCGACACCGCCGCCTGCCCGCCATCGCAGCGCCAGATCAGGTCCGGCTCGAGGCCGATCATGGAATAGCGCCCGCGCACCGCGCCGCCCTCCACCGATTCGAGCAGGAACGCGGCGCCCTTCGCGCTGGCGCGGAGCTTCAGGAAGGCCGCGACCGGCGTTTCGCAATCGGCGACGAGGACCTCGCTGAGAAGCTGCGCGCGCCCCGCCTCGTAGCCTTCGGCGAAGCTGTCGAAGTCCGGCGTCACGGCTCAGCTCTCGCCGCCGCCCGTCGCGTTGCGCAGCGTGGTCTG
>JAIXZF010000413.1 GCA_027489835.1 Hyphomicrobiales bacterium | reverse complement strand
TGCGGCGAATGCTTCTTCTGCAAGCGCGGCTTCTTCTCGGGCTGCGAACGGTCGAACCCCAACAAGAAGATGGCCGAGGAGCTGTGGGGCGCGTCCCCTGCCGGCCTGTTCGGCTATTCGCACCTTCTGGGCGGCTTCTCGGGCGGGCAGGCCGAGTATCTGCGCGTGCCCTTCGCGGATGTGGGGCCGATCAAGGTGCCGGGCGGCCTCAGTGACGATCAGGTCCTGTTCCTGTCCGACATCTTTCCAACGGGCTACATGGCCGCCGAGTTCTGCGACATCAAGCCGGGCGATACCATCGCCATCTGGGGCTGCGGGCCGGTCGGCCAGTTCGCGATCAAGAGCGCCTTCCTGCTGGGCGCCGAGCGCGTCATCGCGATCGACACCGTGCCCGAGCGGCTCGAGCTTGCGCGCATGAGCGGCGCCATCACGCTCGATTTCAACAAGGACGACATCTACGAGCGCATCAAGGACATGACCGACGGTCGCGGCGCCGATGCGTGCATCGATGCGGTCGGCACCGAGCCGGACAATTCCAGCGGGTTCGACGCGGTGATCGACCGCGTCAAGGTCGCCACCTATCTCGGCACGGATCGCCCGCATGTCCTGCGCCAGGCGATCCATAGCTGCCGCAATTTCGGCGTCGTCTCGATCGTCGGGGTCTACGGCGGCTTCCTCGACAAGATTCCCATGGGCTCGGCCATCAACCGGGGCCTGACCTTCCGGATGGCGCAGACCCCGGTGCAGCACTACCTGCCGAAGCTGCTCGAGCGCATCGAGAAGGGCGAGATCGACCCGTCCTTCGTCATCACCCATCGAGGCACGCTCGAGGATGGCCCGGAGCTCTACAACACGTTCCGGGACCGCAAGGATGGTTGCATCAAGGTCGTGCTGAAGCCTTTCGGCTGAATCCCCGCGCCGCGGGATCGCTTCCGGCAAGCGCATGGAACTGCCCGGAAACCGCTGCGTTTCGGAACGGAAGCCCTTTTTCACAAACCACAGGAAGCGAGGTCCCATGTCCTCCCGCATTGTCTCCATTGCCCTGGCCTCGGCCGCCATCATCGCCGGAGCCTCCTCCGCCGAGGCCCAGTCGCGGCAGCCCGTCCGTGCCGGCACGCTCACCTGCGATGTCTCGGCAGGCGTCGGTCTGATCGTCACCTCGGCCCGTTCGCTGTCGTGCCGCTATGTCCCGCGCCGTGGCCGCGCCGAAGCCTACACGGGCACGGTGCGCCGTTTCGGCCTCGATGTCGGCGCGACCAACCGTGCCCGCCTCGTCTGGGCCGTCTACACGTCGTCGCGCCGTCTGCAGCTCGGCGTGCTTGAAGGCAACTATGTTGGCGGCTCGGCCGAGGGCACCATCGGCGTCGGCGGCGGGGTCAACGTCCTTGTCGGCGGCTCGAACAACACCGTCTCCCTGCAGCCGGTGTCGGTCCAGGCCCAGACCGGGCTGAACATCGCGGCCGGCGTCAGCGAGTTCACGCTCGACTATGTCCGCCGCTGAGGATCACGCCATGACGCCCCCACGTGATCCTGCGGATAACGCAGGCGGCCGTCCGGAGCAGTCCCCGGATGCCAGCCCGCCCATCGACGACCGCGACGAGGCCCGTGTCGGCCTCGACCTTGAGCAGACGGACGACCTCGGCGTCATCGGCGTGGACGATGCCGAGCAGGACGAGATTGACGCTGGCGGCGAGGCCGAAGGCATCGCGGACCCGATCGCGCAGCAGCGTAAAATGGAGAGCCGCAGCGACGAGGGCACCGACGTGATGGTGGACCGCGACGAGGATGCGCTCGTTGTGCTCGACGTCGACCCCGATCTCGAGGCCTCCGACGATGACGACGCCCAGGACCCGCTCTCCGGGTCCCTCCCCCGCATCTGAAACGAAACCAGCGCCGCCCCGCGGCGGAATGAAAGGAACGACCCGATGAGACTGTTCGGATACCAGATCGGCCGCCGCCGGATGCGTGACTACGATTACGACGCGCTGCGCCAGGAGATCGCCACGCTGTCCAACGCCGTGCGCTCGATGGCGCCGGGCAGTGCCTCGCGCTCGAATTCGTGGCTGCCCTCGGCCGCGTCCTATCTGCCGGCGGCGATGGTGCCGTCTTCCTGGACGACGAAGAGCTGGACCGACAGCGCCATGGACCGCGCGGGCGATGCCCGTGACTATGCCTCGCAGGGAGCGGACATCGTGTCCCGGCAGTTCGATCACGCGCTGAACGGCGCGGCGGACCAGCTACGCCGGCGTCCTCTCACGGCGGTCGTCGCCCTTCTTGGCATCGGAGTCGCCATGGGGCTGCTCGCGCGCAACGCCTCGAACTGAGGCATCCGTACTTTAAATAACGACAAAGGCCGGGCTCGCGCCCGGCCTTTCCATGTCGAGCGGCGTGCCGGTCTGTTCAGAGCACGACGGGCGCCGGAGCGGTCGGCGGCACGTCGGGATCTTGCGGCGTCGGATCGACCACCGGCTGCAACGGGTCGAGCACGTCCGGATCGTTCATTGGTTGCGGCGGAATTTCCGGCATCGGAGGCATGGGCATGTCCTGCGGATTGCGGGGCGGGACGTCGCCGGGCATCGGCATACGCGGGGGAAGGTTGGTCGGGCTCATGGCGTGTCCTCATCGTCTGTGGTTGGACCGCGCGCTGTGCCTCCTGCATCGCGCGGCGGCCGGATGAGAGAAGCGAACGTCGGCTCCGGCTGCTTGTTCCCGGAGGCCCCGGCGCCTCGTCGACCGGCGGCGCCCAAGGCTTCGATTCCGCTTTTTCACGCTGGAACCGCGTCGTTTTGTCGGCGTTGGATTCGGCAATGGCGCGCAAGCGGTGCGGCCAGCAACACCATGGAGAGACGCGATGGCCAACACCAAGGATGGCAAGTTCCAGAAGGGCGATCCGAGCACCAAGGAAGCCGCGAAAAAGGGCGGCGAGAGCTCCCGGTCCACCGGTTCGCAGGGCTCCAAGTCCTCTTCCGGCGGCAAGGAGAGCAAGAGCTCCTCGCGCTGACGAGTTTCGGCGGGCCGCGGATGCGGCCCGCCCCTTCATCCATGCGGCAGGAGCACGGCCTTGGCGGCAAGACCCATCTGGAACGGCCACCTCAAGCTCTCGCTGGTTTCGTGCGCTGTGTCGCTCTACTCGGCGACCACGCAGTCCGAGAAGATCACCTTCCACATGCTCAACGTCGGCACAGGCAATCGCCTGCGCCAGCAATATGTCGACGAGGTCACGCGCGACGTGATCGAACGTGACGACCGCGTCAGGGGCTACGAGGTCGAGGACGGCTCCTACGTCGTGGTCACCGAGGACGAATTCGACAAGCTCGAGATCGAGAGCACGCACGCCATCGAGATCGACACCTTCGTCGAGGCGGTAAAGATCGACCGCGTCTACTTCGACGACAGCTTCTTCGTCGCTCCCGATGACGAGGTCGGGGCGGACGCCTTCGCTGTCATCCGCGACTCGATGCGCAGCCGCAAGGTCGTCGGCATAGGACGGATCGTCATGTACCGCCGCGAGCGGCCGATCCTGATCGAGCCTCGCGGCAACGGGCTGCTCGCCACCACCCTGCGCTACAATTACGAGGTTAAGGACGACAAGCCTTACCTCCAGCCCGTCGGCAAGCGGCAGGCTTCCGCCGAGATGGTGGACCTCGCGGGCTACATCATCGACCGCAAGCTCGGCGAGTTCGACCCCGCCAGCTTCGAGGATCGCTACCAGAACGCCCTCGCCGACCTTATCCAGGCCAAGCAGGCCGGCAAGGCTCCGCCGAAGCCGCGGGCCGCGCCCGAGCCGGTCAAGGGCGGCAACCTGCTCGAGGCCTTGCTGCAAAGCGTCCAGCACGAGAAATCCGCGCCGCGCCGGCCTGTGGGCAAAAGCTCAGCCCGCGCCGGCCGCGCCCGCTCTTCGAGGCCTAGCGCCAGCGCGCGCAAGGCGTCGTGAACCATGGCCGACCTCAAGGCCTACAATGCCAAGCGCGACTTCTCGCGGACACCCGAGCCGTCATCGACGAAACGGGCGCCGCGACGCGGCAAGCCGATCTTCGTCGTCCAGAAGCATGACGCCACGCGGCTGCATTGGGATTTCCGGCTCGAGCATGACGGCGTCCTCAAGAGCTGGGCGGTCACCAACGAGCCCGTTGCCGATCCAGCGGTGAAACGCCTCGCGGTGCGCACCGAGGACCACCCTCTCGCCTATGCAAGCTTCGAGGGCAGCATCCCGAAAGGCTCCTATGGCGCCGGGGACGTCGAGCAGTGGGACACTGGCACTTGGACGCCGCTGTTCGATGCCGACCATGGATTCGAGAAGGGCCATCTCGAGTTCGAGCTTGACGGAAGCCGCATGAAGGGCCGCTGGCACCTCGTCAGGATGCGCCATGACCGCGAGAAGCATCGGCCTGGCACGCAGCCCCGCGAGAACTGGCTGCTGATCAAGGGAGACGACCACGAACAGGCCCGGCCATCCGCTTCGCGGTCCGCGAGCCCGCGGCAGTCGGCGCGCCAGGCGAAACCGCCGCAGACGGACGAAGACGCCAACGACGACGGCGAGCCGGACGCCCTCCCCGCCTTCGTCCCCCCGGCCCTCGCCACCAGCGTGCCGCACTGCCCCACGGGCTCGGGCTGGATTCACGAAGTCAAGTTCGACGGCTACCGCATCCAGGCGGCCATCGCCGATGGCAAGGTGGCGCTGCGGACGCGCAAGGGGCTCGACTGGACCTCGCATTTCCGCCGCGTGGCGGAGGCGCTGGCCGGAATCGGGCCCGGATCCTTCATGATCGACGGCGAGGTCGTCGTCGAGGATGGCGAGGGCCGCACCAGCTTCGCCGCCTTGCAGACCGCGCTGAAGGATGACGACGCCAGGGGCGAGTTCCTGTTCTACGCCTTCGACCTGCTGATGCTCGACGGCCGCGACATGCGCCGCCTGCCGCTGTCGGAGCGCAAGCAGGCGCTTAAGGGATTGATCCCGGAAGACCATCCCGTGCTCAGGCTCAGCCGTGACTTCGCCGAGGACGGCGCGACATTGGAGCACCATGCCTGCAGGCTCGGTCTCGAAGGCATCGTTTCGAAGCGCGTCGATGCGCCCTATGCATCGGGCCGCAGCGACGACTGGCTGAAATGCAAATGCCGGGGCGGGCAGGAATTCCTCGTCTGCGGGTTCACGCGCCGCGC
>JAIXZF010000451.1 GCA_027489835.1 Hyphomicrobiales bacterium | reverse complement strand
TCGTCCATGTCTTCCGGCCCGAGGTGCGCCAGTTCTACAACCTCGAGAAGATGTGGGGCGTCGACCGGCCGACCGAGCTCGCCGCCGGCTGATCCCATGCGCCTGAGCGTGCTGGCCGTCGGCCGTCTCAAAGAGGGCCCCGAGCGCGAGCTGTGCCAGCGCTATGCGGGCCGAATCCAGGACCAGGGCCGCGCACTGGGCCTGTCCGGACCCGATCTGATCGAGCTTCCAGAAAGCCGGGCCCGCAGGCCGGAAGACCGCAAGGCCGAGGAGGCCGAGGCCCTGCGCGACAGATTGCCCGCGGGCTTCGTCGTTGCGCTGGACGAGCGTGGCCGCGCCGTCTCCAGCGCCGATTTCGCCGCAAGGCTCGGCAAGGAGCGCGATGCGGGCCTTGGCGCCGCCAGCTTCCTCATCGGCGGGGCGGACGGGCTCGATCCTTCCTTCCGCGACCGCGCATCGCTGTTGCTGTCCTTCGGCGCGATGACGCTGCCCCACCAGCTGGTGCGCGTGCTGGTGCTGGAGCAGATCTACCGGGCGCTCACCATTCTGGGCGGACACCCCTATCATCGCGCCTGACCGGCCGGGCTGATTCGATGCGCGCTCCTGACCTCATCCTCGCGGCGCTGGCGGCCGCCGCCCTGGCCGCGGGCCTTGCCGCGCCGGCTTCCGCGCAGACCCCGCCCCAGCCCGCGCCGCGCAGCCAGGCCCAGGCGCCGCCAGCGGCCGTGCAGCCGGACGAGCTGGCGCGCGAGGCCGAGCTCAAGCGCGCCCAGCGCGCCGTCCGCGACGCCGAGCTCAAGGCCGTCGAAGAGCGCATGGCGGCCAACGCCGAAACACGGGCGCGGCTCGACGCCGAGCTCCGCGAGATCCGAGCCGATCGAGGCCGGCTCAACGCGGCGCTGATCGACGCCACCCGCCGCCAGCAGGCCACGGAAGCCAGGGTTGCCGCGCTCGAGGAGAAGCTGACCGGGCTCGCCGCCGGCCAGGATTCGATCCGCCGCTCGCTCGAGGGGCGTCGCGGTCTGATCGGCGACGTGCTGGCCGCGCTGCAGCGCATGGGCCGGCGCCCGCCGCCCGCGGTCCTGGTCAGCCCCGAGGACGTGCTGGCCGCGGTGCGCGCCTCGATCCTCATGGGCGCGGTCGTGCCGGAGCTGCGCGGGGAGGTCGAGACCCTGGCCACCGATCTGGGCGAGCTCGTCCGGCTGCGCGACCAAGTCGTGCGGGACCGCGCCAGCGTCGGCGAGGAGTTCGGCCGGCTCGCCGAGGAGCGGCAGCGCATCGCTGGCCTCGTGGAGGCCCGCCGCGACCGGGAGCGGCGGGCCGAGGGCGAGGCCGAGGGCCTGCAGAGGCGCGGCGCCGACATCGGCCGCGAGGCGGCGACACTGCGCGAGCTGATCGACCGGCTCGAGGGCGAGATCACGGCGGCGGGCCGCGCCGCGGAAGAAGCCCGCAGGGCCACCGAATCGCAGACCCGGGAAACCCGTGACCGCATGGCCCAGCTCGCTTTCCGCGATCCCTCGCGGCTCGCGCCCCAGGCCGCCTTCGCCGACCTGCGGGGCCGGCTCCAGCCGCCCGTGGCGGGATCACAATTGCGTGCGTTCGGCGCGGCCGACGGCTTCGGCGGGCAGGCGCGCGGCGTCTCCTACGTGGCCCGGCCGAGCGCGCTCGTGGCCGCTCCCGCCGATGGCTGGGTGGCCTTCGCCGGCCCGTTCCGCAGCTTCGGGCACATGGTGATCCTGCAGATGGGCGGCGGCTACCACGTTCTGCTGGCCGGCCTGCGCCGCGCCGACGTCACCCGCGGCCAGTTCGTGCTGGCGGGCGAACCGCTGGGTTCGCTGGGTGACGGGCCGGAAGGCTCGGCGGTCGCTTTAGGGGATGGCAATGGCCAGCCAATTCTCTATGTTGAGTTTCGCAGGGACGGTCAGTCGATCGACCCGGGGCCGTGGTGGGCGAAGACACAGGGCGACAGGGTTCGCGGATGATGATGCGCAAGATTTCATTGCTGGTGGCGGGCGCTCTGGTCGGAGCTGGCGTGACGGCCGCATCGCTGCGGACGGATTTGCTGAGCGCGACGAGCGCCGTGGCCGCCAATGCGGAGACCTACCGGAGCCTCAACCTCTTCGGCGATATCTTCGAGAAGATCAGGACCGACTACGTGGAGAAGCCCGATGAGCGCAAGCTGATCGAGGCCGCCATCAACGGGATGCTGACCTCGCTCGATCCGCATTCGGGCTATCTCGACCCCAAGAGCTTCCGCGACATGGACATCGACATGCGCGGCCGCTTCGGCGGCCTCGGCATCGAGGTCACCATGGAGGAGGGCGTGCTCAAGGTCGTGACGCCGATCGACGACACGCCCGCCTTCCGCGCCGGCATCATGACCAATGACCTGATCCGCGAGATCGACGGCGACGCCGTGCAGGGCCTGACCCTGACGCAGGCGGTCGAGAAGATGCGCGGCCCCGTCAACTCCAACGTCAAGCTGAAGATCGAGCGCCCGGGCCGCAAGGAGCTCATGGAGTTCACGCTCACCCGCTCGGACATCGTGGTTCCCGCCGTCCGCGCCCGCATGGAAGGCGAGGATGTCGGCTACATCCGCATCTCGACCTTCTCTGAGCAGACCTTCGACGGGCTGCGCCGCGGCATCGAACGCGCCATCGCTGATGCGCCCGGCGACAAGCTCAAGGGCTTCATCATCGACCTGCGCAACAATCGCGGCGGCCGTCTCGACCAGGCCGTCCTGGTCTCCGACGCCTTCCTCGATCGCGGCGAGATCGTCTCGACCCGCGGCCGCAACGCGGACGAGACCCAGCGCTTCACAGCCAAGATGGGCGACCTCACCCGCGGCAAGCCGGTGATCGTGCTGATCAACGGCGGCTCGGCCTCGGCCGCCGAGATCGTGGCGGGCGCGCTGCAGGATCACAAGCGGGCCCAGATCATGGGCACGCGCTCCTTCGGCAAGGGCTCCGTCCAGACCATCATCCCGATGGGCGCAAACGGGGCGCTGCGGCTCACCACCGCGCGCTACTACACGCCCTCCGGCAAGTCGATCCAGGCCAAGGGCATCGACCCTGACCTCGTCGTGCTGCAGGACATCCCGGACGAGCTCAAGGGCAAGGACGAGACCAAGGGCGAGGCCGGCCTCAAGGGTCACCTCTCCGGCGGCGCCAAGCCCGAGGAGGAGAAGTCCGGCTCGTCTTCCTACATCCCGACCGACAAGGCCAAGGACAACCAGCTCAACGCCGCGCTCGACCTCTTGCGCGGGATCAAGCGCGACGCGGCGGCGGCCCCGGCCACCACGACGCCCCGCCAGAACTGAGCGGCAGGCCCGGTTCCCACGCCCCATGCCAGGCTGATCCCACGTCGGCCTGGCCTCTCGACGCGAAGGCCGCGAGTCCTCACAGTGCCTGTGCGCGCACCGGGCTGATTCGCGCGCCTATTCGGCGTTGGGGACGCGCGCTGTGGCCGGACTGCCATCTTCCGAACTCGACAAGCCGCTCGGCCGGCGCCCGCCGGCAAAGCCTGCCAGTCTCTGGCCGCGGCGGGTCGGCTATGGTCTCGCGGCGCTTCCCGTGGGCATCCTCGCGACTGCGGCCGCCTATGTCGCCGTCATGGGCGATCCGAAGGCCGCACGCCCCAGCGCCGTCGCGGTGATCACCGAGCCGCCGAAGCCCGGGCCGGCGCCCGGCGGCGGCCAGTTCACCTTCTCCGCGCAGGATGCCGCATTGCCGCCTCCTCCGGAGCGCGCCGAGGCCACCGCGGGGCAGCTCGAGCAGGACTCCGGCGTCAAGGTGGTCAGGCCCGGCGCCCCCGACACCCTGAATTCAGTCGTCATCCGCGTGCCGGATGCGGGCCAGCCGAAGCTTGCCCCTGCCCCGGACCGCAGGCTTGTCGAGCGGACGCGCCAGGGTGTCCTGCCGCGCATCGGCGAGGATGGCGCCCGCCCCTCTCAGGTCTACGCTCGGCCCGCCCCGCGCGACGGCGCGGCGTCTCAGCCCCGCATCGCCATCCTCGTCGGCGGGCTGGGCATCAGCGCCGCCGCCACGGCAGAGGCCATCGCGAAGCTGCCGCCTGACATTTCGCTCGCCTTCGCACCCTATGGCGGAGAGCTCGAGCGGCAGGTGCAGCGTGCCCGCGCGGATGGCCATGAGGTCTTCCTCCAGGTGCCGATGGAGCCCTTCGACTATCCCGACAACGATCCGGGGCCCCACACGCTCACGGCCGGCCAGGCCTCGGCGGACAATCTGGAGCGCCTGCGCTGGGTGATGAGCCGCTTTCCGGGCTATGTCGGCATCGTCAACTTCATGGGCGCGCGGCTGATGTCGGACGAGGCAGCGCTTGGCCCCGTGCTGCGCGAGGTCGCCGAGCGCGGCCTGATGGTGGTCGACGACGGCTCGTCCGGGCGCTCGCTGATGCTGCCGGTCGCCTCGGGCTTCCGCGCCCCGGCGCTGAAGGCGGATCTGGTCGTCGACCTGGCGGCGCGGCCTGATGCCATCGACCGCGAGCTCGCGCGGCTGGAGCAGCAGGCGCGCGAGAAGGGCTTCGCCTTCGGCTCGGCCTCGGCGCTGCCGCTCACGCTGGATCGGCTCTCGCGCTGGAGCCGCACGCTGGAGCAGCGCGGGATAAGGCTGGTCCCGGTCAGCGCAGGCGGCGCGGCGCGGGCGCAGACCACGGGTTCGGTCCGGTGACCGCCGGCGCGCCGGCGGCGATACCCGACGGGCCCTACAGGCCCTGCGTCGGCGTCGCGCTGTTCAACGACAGGGGCCAGGTCTTCATCGGCCGGCGCAAGGGCCTCGTCGCGGATGAGGCCTGGCAGATGCCGCAGGGCGGCATCGATCCCGGCGAGACGCCGCTCGAGGCGGCCCTGCGCGAGCTGCGCGAGGAGACGGGGGTCTCGTCCGTGCGCCTCCTGGGCGAGAGCGAGGGCTGGCTGGCCTACGACCTGCCCCCTGCCATGCTTCGGCCGAGCTGGAAGGGGCGATACCGCGGCCAGACCCAGAAATGGTTCGCCTTCCGCCTGACCGGCCCCGAAAGCGAGATCGACGTCCTTGAGCCGGCCGGGGGCCACGCGCCCGAGTTCGACGCCTGGCGCTGGGAGGCGCTGGAACGGACGCCGGAGCTGATCATTTCCTTCAAGCGGGAGGTTTACCGCGAGGTCGCCAAAACGTTTGCCGGCTTTACGAATTCAACGTAGTGTCACCGACTTTAAACGAACGCAGCCCATGATGGTGGAATGACCGATTCGATCGACCGGCTCTATCAGGCAGTCCTGGCGGCACGCACGCGTGACCCGGCCTATTCGCGCACGGCAAAGCTGATCCGCGAAGGCATGACCAAGATGGCCAAGAAGCTGGCCGAGGAAGCCGTCGAGGTCGGGCTGGATGCGGTGCAGGGCAACCGCGAGGCCGTCATCCTCGAAAGCGCCGACCTGATCTACAATCTGGTCGTGGTCCTCGTCGAAGCCGGCATCACGCCGGACGAGGTGTGGCGCGAGATGGATCGCCGCGAGCAGCTTTACGGCATCGCCGAGAAGCTCGCCAAGGTGCAGGCCGAGCCGCGCATCCTGCGCCATGCTCCGCTGCCGCCGACGCCGATCAAGGTCCGGCGCTGAGGTCTGGAGGCGGCAACCGCTCCGGATGCTGCTTTCCAGCGTGCCTTTGAGGGTTTCGGGAAGCTGAATTTACGTCACCCCGCCCCTTTGCCATGATCCGGACATGTTCGGGGCGCGTATCCCGGCCAAAGAGAATGAACGTTCATTCTCAGTTTCGCGCCTCTGGCGCCGGGAGCGGCCGCCCAAGCCATGAACCAGCATTCGCCCATCGCTTCGCAGCATCGCGCCCGCATCCTCGATGCCGCGCATCGCTGCTTCGTGCGTTCAGGCTTCCATCGGGCGACCATGCAGGACGTGGCGGCCGAGGCCGGCATGAGCGCGGGCAACATCTACCGCTATTTCCCGTCCAAGGACATGATCGTCTCCGGCCTGTGCGAGCGCGACCGCGCCGAGCTCGCCAGTTCGTTCGCGACGCTTGGTCAGGGGCCGGACCCTTTTGCGCTGTTCGAATCCATCGGCCAGCGCCATCTGGTCGACGAGCCCCGCGACTGCGCGGTCTTCGCCCTCGATCTGTGGGCCGAGGCCTCGCGCAACGCGCATGTCGCCGCGATCTGCCGGGAGTTCGAGAAGGACATCCGCGCCTGGTTCACCAATTTCCTCGGCCGCCTCGTCGCGGAAGGCAAGGCCGATGCACGCCTTGACGTCCCGGCCACCGTGGAGTTCCTGTTCTGCATCGCCGACGGCATCCTCGCGCGCCGCGCCAGGGAACCCGATCTCGATCCCGCCCCCCATGTCCGCCATCTGGGCCAGGTCTTCCGCCTGGCCTGCAACGGCCTGATCCCCTCGCTTGTGCGCGACAGGCCGGTTGCCGATGCGTCCTGACCGGAGAATTCACGTGCTTCGTCCGTCCTGGCTCCTTCCTGCCCTCATGGCCGCGTCGCTCGGCGCCACGGCCGCGGCTGCCCAGGGAACCGTGCAGCCCCGCCCCCCGAGCGTGACCGTCGCCAAGGTCGAGCGCGGCGAAATCACGGCCTCCCTCCTGGTCTCCGGCACGCTGGTCGCGCGCGAGGAGGTCCTGGTCCTGCCGGAGGTCGACGGCCTCGCCATCATCGAGATCCTGGCCGAGGAGGGCCAGAGCGTCACGGCCGGGCAGGTCCTCGTCCGCCTGAACCGCGCCGCGCTCGAGGTCGCGCTCGCCCAGAACGCCGCAAGCCTGCAGCGCGTCTCCGCGACGATCTCGCAGGCCCGCGCCCAGATCGCCGAAGCCGAGGCCAACAAGGTGCAGAGCGCCAACGCGCTCGGTCGGGCCCAGGCCCTCCGCGGAGAGGGCATCACCAGCGCCGACGTCTACGACCAGCGCGTCGCCGCCGCGCGCAGCGCCGATGCGCGCCTCAACGCCTCCATCCAGGCCCTCGCCATCGCGGAGGCGGAGCTGGTTTCGACGCAGGCGCAGCGCAGCGAGATCGAGCTTCGGCTGCGGCGCAGCGAGATCCGGGCCCCGGTGGCGGGCGTCATCAGCCGCCGCAATGCCCGCCAGGGCGCCATCGCCGCCATGGCCGCGGCCGAGCCCCTGTTCCGCATCATCGCCGACGGCGCCGTCGAGCTCGAGGCCGAGGTGCCGGAGGCCGACCTGCCGCGGCTCGCCATCGGCAAGTCCGTGGATGTGACGCCGGCCGGCGTTGCGACGCCGATCAACGGCCAGATCCGCCTGATCTCGCCGGAGGTCGACCGCCAGAGCCGCCTCGGGCGGATCAGGGTCGCGCTGCCCGAGGCTTCGACCCGCTCCATCGGCGCCTTCGGCCGCGGCCTCATCGAGATCGAGCGTCGCACGGCGCTGACCGTGCCGGTCTCGGCCGTCACCTTCCGGCGCGACCTCGCCACGGTGCAGGTCATCGAGAAAGACACCGTTCGCATCCGCCCCGTCAGGCTCGGGCTGAGCGGCCAGGGCCGGGTCGAGCTGGCGGAGGGCGTCAGGGAAGGCGATCGCATCGTGATGCGCGCGGGCACGTTCCTGCGCGAGGGCGACGTGATCTCGCCGGTCGAGCCGGTCGCGGCGCGGCTGAACTGACGGGACGACGGCCATGAACATCAACTTCTCCGCCTGGTCGATCCGCAAGCCGGTCCCCTCGATCCTGCTCTTCGTGGTGCTGTGCGTCCTCGGCGTCCTCAGCTTCATGAAGTTGCCCGTGACGCGCTTCCCCAACATCGACATCCCGCTCGTTTCGGTGACGGTGACGCAGTCGGGCGCCGCGCCGGCCGAGCTCGAGACGCAGATCACCAAGCGCGTCGAGGATGCGGTCGCCAACATCGCGGGCGTGAAGCACGTCATCTCGACCCTGACGGACGGCCAGTCCCAGGTCGTGGTCGAGTTCCGCCTCGAGGTGAACAGCGACCGCGCCGTCAACGACGTCAAGGACGCCATCGCCAAGATCCGCGCCGACCTGCCGCGCACCATCGACGAGCCCATCATCCAGAAGATCGACGTCGAGGCGCAGTCCATCCTGACCTACGCCGCCTCCTCGCCCGGCAAGACGCTGGAGCAGCTGTCCTGGCATGTCGACGATGTCATCGCCCGCGAGCTGCAGGGCCTCAAGGGCGTCGGCCGCGTCGACCGCTATGGCGGCGTCGACCGCGAAATCCGGATCGCGCTCGATCCCGACCGCCTGCTGGCTCTCGGCATCACGGCTGCGGAGGTCAACCGGCAGGTCCGCGCGACCAATGTCGACCTCGCAGGCGGCCGCGGCACCGTGGGCGGCCAGGAACAGGCCATCCGCACGCTGGCAGGCGCGCGCACGGTCGAGGAGCTCGCAGACGCCAAGATCACGATGCCCGGCGGGCGCGAGGTGCGCCTGCGCGAACTGGGCACGGTGACGGACTCCAACTCCGAGCCGCGCAGCTTCGGCCGGCTCAACGGCCAGCCCGTCGTCTCCTTCGCTGTCTTCCGCGCCAAGGGCGCCAGCGAGCTCTCCGTCAAGGAGGTGGTCGAGGCCAGGCTGGTGGAGCTGAGGCAGCGTTCGCCCGACGTCCAGATCCAGTCGATCGACGACGCGGTTGCCTTCACCTACGGCAATTACCGCGCCGCCATGGCGACGCTACTCGAGGGCGCGGCGCTGGCGGTGCTTGTCGTGCTGCTGTTCCTGCGCAACTGGCGCGCCACGCTCATCACCGCCATCGCGCTGCCCCTCTCGGCGATCCCGACGTTCTGGGCGATGGACCTGCTCGGCTTCTCGCTCAACCTCGTCAGCCTGCTCGGCATCACGCTGGTGACCGGCATCCTGGTCGACGACGCCATCGTCGAGATCGAGAACATCGTGCGCCACATGAAGATGGGCAAGTCGCCCTACCGTGCGGCCATGGAGGCGGCGGACGAGATCGGTCTCGCGGTCATCGCCATCACGCTCACCATCGTCGCGATCTTCGCGCCGGTCTCGTTCATGGCGGGCGTCGCCGGCCAGTATTTCCGGCAGTTCGGCCTCACCGTGGCGGTGGCCGTGCTGTTCTCGCTGCTGGTGGCCCGCCTCATCACGCCGATGATGGCGGCCTATCTGATGCGGCCGGTCAAGCATGTGGAGCACAAGGACGGCTTCATCATGCGCGGCTATCTCGGGCTGCTCGCCTTCACGCTCAAGACGTGGCGGTTCGGATTCGGGCGCTTCAAGATGCCCGTCTCGAACGCCTATTTCACGCTCGTCGTCGGCGTGGGCTTCCTGGTTGGCTCGATCTGGGCGACCTCGCTGCTGCCCACGGCCTTCATCCCCGACGAGGACAATTCGCGCATCGTCGCCAACGTCGAGTTGCCGCCGGGCTCGACGCTTGAAGACACGCGCGTCACCACCGACGAGATCGTCCGCCGCCTCAGGCAGGCGCCGGAGGTGCGTCATGTCTTCGCGCTCGGCGGCGCTTCCGCCACCGGCCAGCGCGAGGTCAGGCGCGCGGCCCTCTACATCATCCTGGTGCCGAAGAACCAGCGGAAGATCACGCAGAAGGATTTCAAGTCGGTCGTCGCGGCCAAGCTGTCCGAGGTGCCCGACATCCGCGCCTGGTACGTCAACGAGCGCGGCGAGCGCGAGATGGCGTTTTCCATCATGTCGCGCGATGGCGAGGCGCTGGCCGAGGCCGTTGCGCGGCTCGAGGCGCGGATGCGCAAGGTGGAGGGCTTCCTCAACGTCGCCGCCACGGGCGCACTGGCGCGGCCCGAGATCAGGGTCAGGCCGCGGCTCGAGGAGGCGGCGGAACTCGGCGTCACGCCCGAAGCCATCTCGGAAGCCGTCCGCGTCGCGACCATCGGCGATGCCGGCGCCAACCTGGCGAAGTTCAACACCGGCGACCGGCTGGTGCCGATCCGGGTGCAGCTCGACGAGGATGCCCGCGCCGACCTGCCGCGGCTCATGGCCCTGCGCGTCACCGGCGCCAGCGGCCGCTCCGTGCCGCTCAGCTCGGTCGCTGACATATCCTTCGGCGAGGGGCCGTCCTCGATCGACCGCTACGACCGCGTGCGCCGCTCCTCCATCGGCGCGGACCTCAAGCGCGGCCTGCCGCTCGGCACGGCCCAGGATATCTTCAACGACCTCGTCAAGGAGGTCGGCCTGCCCGAGGGTGTCTGGGTGCAGGTGACGGGCGATGCCGAGATCCAGGGCGAGGTCGCCTCCGGCTTCATCCAGGCCATGGGCACGGGCCTGATGATCGTGCTGGCGGTGCTGATCCTGCTGTTCGGCTCGGTCTTCCAGCCCATCACCATCCTGCTCTCGCTGCCGCTCTCCTTCGGCGGTGTCGTCCTGGGCCTGCTGCTGACCAACAACGCCGTGTCGATGCCGGTCTACATCGGGCTTCTCATGCTCATGGGAATCGTCACCAAGAACGCGATCATGCTGGTCGACTTCGCGGTCGAGTCCGAAGCCAAGGGCCTCGGGCGCACTGAGGCGCTGATGGATGCGGGCCACAAGCGCGCGCGGCCCATCGTCATGACCACCATCGCCATGGCCGCCGGCATGCTGCCTTCGGCCTACTCGCTCGGCGATGGCGGCGAGTTCCGCGCGCCCATGGCGATCGCAGTCATCGGCGGGCTTCTCGTCTCGACCGTGCTCAGCCTCGTCTTCGTGCCGTCGTTCTACACGGTGATGGACGATTTCAGCCGTCTCGTGAGCCGCATCTTCTCGCCCTTCCTCGGCAAGAAGGAGGACGAGGCCGATTGGCGCCATGACGATCATCAGGCCGCCGAACTGCCCGACAACGTCAAGCAGCTCAGACCCGCAGCGGAATGACGTTCAGCCTCGCCGCGCCATCACCAGCGCGGCGAGGATCAGCCCACCTCCGAGCGCCTGCAGCGCGGTGGGGACCTCGCCGAACACGATCCATGCGGCGGTCGCCGAGACGATGGCGGGGTAGATCAGCACCACGGCCGCCAGCGAGGGGCTGACGCCGCCGAGGCCGACGGTGATGAGCCCCTGCCCGAGCGCGTGCGACACCATGCCGAGCGCCATCACCGAGAGCCAGCCCTGCAGGCTGCGCGGCACGATGGCCTCGCCCAGCGCCAGCGCGAGGGCGAGGCAGACCACGGCGCATGACAGCGACGAGACGAGGCTGACCCAGCCGGAGGCGGCTCCGCGCTGGCGCGCCTGCTGGATGGCGACGAGATAGAGCGCATAGGTGACGGCCGCCCCCATGCCCGCGAGGTCGCCCTGCAGCGAACCCTGGGCCAGCGCGTCGGGCTTCATCAGGAGGGCGATGCCGAGGCTGGCCAGCGCCAGCGCCGCCAGCACCGCCCGGCTCGGCCGGTCCCGGAAGAAGAGCAGACCCATGGCCGCCAGGATGATCGGCGCGGCGTTACCGAGCAGGGACGCCTTGGCGATGGTCGTCAGCCCCACCGCGAGATGGAACAGGAAGACGTCCAGCGCGAAGGCGATGCCGGCCAGGATGGCGACGCCCCAGGGGCGAGAGCCGGGGGCCAGGCCACCGGTAACCGCCGGGTCCGCCGCCCGCTCCCGCAGCGCCCAGAGCGTCAGGAACGGCAGGGCGAAGGCCATGCGCCAGAAGCCCAGCGCCGAGGCGCCGACATCGGCAAAGCGCACGAAGACACCGGAGAAGCCGATGCAGCTCGCCCCGAGGACGAGCGTGGCCAGCGCGCCGAGCCCTTTTGGCCCGGCCGTCCCGCCCGCGGCCGGCTTCATCAGAAATGGTCCGCGCGGATCACCTGCACGTCCGAGACCGTGACGATGCCGATCTGCCGCGCCAGCACCGAATGGACGCGCTCGAGCACGTCGTCGGCCTTGGCCGCATCCACGACCGAGACGACCATGACGAGACGCCCCGCATCCCCGGCAAGCCCCTCGGCGCTCCAGGCGCCCTCACGGCCACGCCCGGCCAGCACCGGCACGATGGTGTAGCCCGTCACCCCCGCCTGGTTGAGCCGGTCGGTGAGCCGGTGCAGCGCGGGCGCTTCCAGGATGATCTCGATCCGCTTCTTGGGATGGGTCTGGACCATGGAGCGCCTCCTCAGATGCCGGCGCGCTGCGCGAGCGCGAGGTAGAGCGGGATGCCGATGGCGAGGTTGAAG
>JAIXZF010000244.1 GCA_027489835.1 Hyphomicrobiales bacterium | reverse complement strand
GTCGAGATGGGCGCGATCCTGGGGAAGGCCCGGCTGCCGCAGCGCATGGCGCTCGCCACGTTCGGCCAGGCGCTCGGCGCGGCCTTCCAGGTGGCCGACGACGTGCTCGACGTCGAGGCCAGCGCGGAGGCGATGGGCAAGGCCACGGCCAAGGACGCGGAGGCCGGCAAGGCAACGCTGGTGGCCGCTATTGGGCTCGACGCGGCGCGGGCGGAGCGCGACAGGCTGGCGGCCGACGCAGTGGGCGCGCTCAGGCGCTTCGGGCCGGAAGGCGACATGCTGAGGGCGGCGGCGCGCTTCGCCGCCTCCCGCACCAGCTGAGGCGCGGAAGGCAAGCCCTCAAACGGTGACCTGGGTGCCGACCTCGACGACCCGCCCGGTGGGGATCTGGAAATAGCTCGTCGCGTCGGTGGCGCTGCGGGCCATCGAGATGAACAGCCTGTCCTGCCACATCGGCATGCCGGAGGTCGCGGAGGGCCTGATGGCCCGGCGCGACAGGAAGAACGAGGTCGACATGATGTCGAACTTCAACCCCTGCTTGCGCAGGATGGCGAGGCCCTTGGGCACGTTCGGGCTCTCCATGTAGCCGTAGCGCAGCTCGACCTTCCAGAAGCCCTCGACAATGGGCTCGATGCGGACGCGCTCATCGTCCGAGATGCGGGGCACGTCCAGCGCGCGCACGGTGAGGATGGCGTTCTTCTCGTGCAGCACCTTGTTGTGCTTGAGGTTGTGCAGGAGAGCGGCCGGCGCCACCACCGGATCGCCGGTGAGGAAGACGGCGGTGCCCTTGACCTTGTGGGGCGGGCTCTTGGCCAGCATGTCGAGCAATTCGAGCAGCGGCACGTCCGCCTTGCGCGTCTTCTCGAACAGGATGGCGGAGCCCCTGATCCAGGTCGCCATCAGCGCCACGAGCACGGCGGCCAGCAGCACCGGCACGAAGCCGCCATGGAACAGCTTGAGCATGTTGGCCGAGAAAAAGGCCACGTCGATGGCGAGCAGCGGAAGGATGACCGCCGAGGTTGCCAGAAGGCTCCAGCGCCAGCCCTTCCAGATGACGATGAAGGCCAGGATCGCGTCGACCGTCATCGCGCCGAAGACGGAGATGCCGTAGGCGTTGGCGAGGCCGGAGGACGAGCGGAAGGACCAGACCAGCGCAAGAACAACGACCAGCAGGATCCAGTTGACGCGCGGCATGTAGATCTGGCCGGAGGTCTGCTCGGAGGTGTGGCGCACGTCCATGCGCGGCAGGATGCCAAGCTGGATGGCCTGCCGCGTCAGCGAGAAGGCCCCGGTGATGACGGCCTGGCTGGCGATGATCGTGGCCAGCGTGGCCAGCAGCACGAGCGGCAGGATCAGGAAGTCCGGCGCCAGCTTGTAGAACGGGTTGTCGATGGTGCTGGGGTCATGGAGGATCAGCGCGCCCTGGCCGAGATAATTCAGCCAGAGGGCGGGGAAGACCATGAAGATCCAGGCGCCCTGGATCGGGCCGCGCCCGAAATGGCCCATATCGGCGTAGAGCGCCTCGGCCCCCGTGACAGCGAGGCAGACCGTGCCGAGCACGACCAGCGACACGCCGGGATGATTGAAGAAGAACATGACGCCGAACCACGGGTTCACCGAAGCGAACACGCCGACATCGTCCTGGATGTGGTAGATGCCCAGCCCTGCCAGGGTCAGGAACCAGACCATCATGATCGGCCCGAACCAGTTGGCGACATTCTGCGTGCCCCGGCTCTGGACCGCGAACAGGCCGATCAGGATCGCCGAGGCGATCCAGACCACGTAAGGCTCGAAGGCCGGCGTCACCAGCTTGAGGCCCTCGACCGCCGAGAGCACGGAAATCGCGGGGGTGATGACGGCGTCGCCATAGAACAGCGCCGCGCCCAGCATGCCGAGCGCGATGACCCAGCCGCCGCCGCGCTTCTCCATCTTGCCGACCGCCCTCTGAGCCAGCGCCACGAGTGTGAGCGTGCCGCCCTCGCCATTGTTGTCGGCGCGCAGCAGGATGAAGACGTATTTGACGGTGACGACGAGCACGAGCGACCACAGGATCAGCGACAGCACGCCGATGACGATGTCGCGCGGGACGGCTCGGGCCAGCTCGAGGCCGCCGCCGGCTCCACCATGGGCGCCGAGCTGGCCGCTGACCGCCGCGTTGATGGTCTCGCGCAGCGCATAGAGCGGGCTGGTGCCAATGTCTCCGTAGACAACGCCCAGCGCGCCGAGCGCCAGCGCCGCGAAGCTGGCCTTGCCATGGCCGTGGCCGTGGCCGTGAGCGTCGGACGAGGGCCCGTCGCCGATGCCGAACTTGTGCTCATCCCCTTTCGGGGACGCCTGGTCGGGGGGCATCAAGATCTCCGCTCATGCGGCGCTGCAACAAAGGGCCGCAGGCTCTAGCATATCCCGGCACGGGCGCAAATGCGCGCCCGTCATGCTCGCCGGACATGGAAAGGCACAGTGCTTCGGGCCGCGATACGGCCCTCAAGCGGCGTCATTCCGCGGCCCGCCCCGTCACGCCGTAGCGGCGCTCGACATAGGCGTTGACCATGTCCTTGAACTCGGAAGCGATGCCGGCCCCGCGCAGCGTCGCGACCTTGCGGCCGTCGACGAACACAGGGGCAGTCGGGGCTTCGCCCGTGCCCGGCAGGGATATGCCGATGTCGGCATGCTTGGATTCGCCCGGTCCGTTGACGATGCAGCCCATCACCGCGACGTTGAGCGTCTCGACGCCCGGATAGCGCGTCTTCCATTCGGGCATGGACGTCGAGATCCAGCTCTGGATGTCGCGCGCCAGTTCCTGGAACACGGTGGAGGTGGTGCGCCCGCAGCCGGGGCAGGCTGCGACCAGCGGCACGAAGGCGCGGAAGCCCATGGTCTGGAGCAGCTCCTGCGCCGTCTTGACCTCGATGGTGCGGTCGCCGCCAGGCTCGGGCGTCAGCGAAAAGCGAATGGTGTCCCCGATGCCTTCCTGCAGCAGCACGCCGAGCGCCGCGGATGAGGCGACGATGCCCTTCGAGCCCATGCCCGCCTCGGTGAGGCCGAGGTGGATGGCGTAGTCGGAGCGGCGCGCCAGCTCGCGGTAGACCGAGATCAGGTCCTGCACGCCGGAGACCTTGGCCGAGAGGACGATGCGGTCGCGGGCAAGGCCGATCTCCTCGGCGCGGGCGGCCGAGAGCAGGGCGGACTGGACCATGGCCTCCCGCGTCACGGCCCGCGCCTCGAGCGGGCGCGGCGAGGCGGCGTTGAGGTCCATCAGGTGGGTCAGCAGTTCCTGATCGAGCGAGCCCCAGTTGGCGCCAATGCGCACGGCCTTGCCGTGCCGGATCGCCATCTCGACGATCTGCGTGAACTGGCGGTCCTTCTTGTCCTTGAAGCCGACATTGCCGGGGTTGATGCGGTACTTCGCCAATGCCTCGGCGCAGGCGGGATGGTCGGCCAGCAGCTTGTGGCCGATATAGTGGAAATCGCCGACGAGCGGCACCGTGACGCCGATGCGCACCAGCCTGTCCCGCACATGGGGGACGGCGGCGGCGGCCTCGTCGCGGTCGACCGTGATGCGGACGAGTTCGGAGCCGGCCCGCGCCAGCGCGGCGACCTGCGCCACTGTCGCTGCAATGTCGGCGGTGTCCGTGTTGGTCATCGACTGGACGACGATAGGGGCGCCGCCCCCGACCATGACGCCGCCGATGTCGACGCCGACCGAGCGGTGGCGCGGCCTTGGGCCCGCATCCGCCACGGCGTCCGCCAATGCGAGATCGCTCATGCGTTCCATCCGTCGCACCATCGCGGCGCGGTTTCAACGATGGGAAGGCAGGCCCGCGGCGCCTTCCGTCCGGCAAGACCTTGCCCAGCGCGCAGCCTGCGTCAAGCGCCAAGCTTTCCCGCCGGGACGGAGCGCCGCACCCTTTGCGGGGGCGGGCATCCCTTGTTACATAGTCCGCACAAGCCCGAAGGATCGCCCCATGCTCCGCGCCACCAGCATCGTCCGCAAGCCCGCCGTCAAGGCCGACAAGGTCACGGACAAGGTCGTGCTGAGCCATGAGGACCGGCAGCGCCGCCGCGTCATGCTCAGCACCGCCGCGGGCCAGGAGGTGCTGCTCGACCTCGACAAGCCGACCGTTCTCAACGAGGGCGACGCGCTGAAGCTCGATGACGGTCGGCTCGTGCTGGTGAACGCGGCGGTCCAGCCGCTGCTCGAGATCAGGGCCGAGAACCCGCTCAGGCTGATGCGCGTGGCCTGGCATGTCGGCAACCGCCATACGCCGGCCGAGATCACCGCCGACGCGATCTACATCGAGGAGGATCACGTCCTGGCCGAGATGATCCGCGGGCAGGGCTGCTCGATCACGCCGGTCTCCCGCGCCTTCCAGCCGGAGCGCGGGGCTTACGACCATGGCGGGCACGGTCATGACCACGGCCACGACCACCATGCTCACGAGCCTGCACAGGAGCACGATCACCATGGCCATGCCCATCACGGGCATGACCACCACGCCCATGAGCACCACGCCCATGAGCACCACAGCCATGAGCACCACGCCCACGGCCCGGATTGCGGCTGCGGGCACGATCATCACCATCACGCCCATCACAGCCACGATGTGCTGGACGTCGCCACCGCGAGCCACGCGCCGGGCCGCCACGACGACCATGCGCCGGGCCGCGACCACGAGCATCGCCATGCGCACGAGCATGGTCATGGGGGCCACCACAAGCACGACCACTGAGCCGGCCGGCCACCGGCCATGACCGCCGCGCGCCACCTGCTGCTGATGAGCTGGTTCTCGCCCGCCTATCCGGTGGGGGCCTTCGCCTATTCCCATGGCCTCGAATGGGCGCATGAGGCCGGCGACCTGCCGGATGCCGCCGCGCTCCGGGGCTGGCTCGGCGACCTCGTGGCGCTTGGGGCGGCGCGGAACGATGCCATCCTCATGGCGGAAGCCTGGCGGCTGACCGAGGCCGGCGACACCGAAGGCGCGACATCCGGCATCGCGGGGCTCGCCGAGCTTGCGCTCGCCATGGCGGCCTCGCTGGAGCGGCGGCTCGAGACCGTCACGCAGGGCAACGCCTTCGTGCTCGCCACACGCGCGGCCCATCCGTGCGCCGCGCTCGACGCACTGAAGCGGGCGGTGCCGCAGGACGTTCCCTATCCCGTCGCGGTCGGCGTCGCGGCCGCTGGGCATGGCGTGCCGCTGGCCGACGCGCTGCCGGCCTTCGCCTTCGGCTTCGTCGCCAACCTCGTATCGGCCGCGGTCAGGCTCGGCGTGGTCGGCCAGACGGACGGGCAGCGCGTGCTGGCCGCGCTGATGCCGGACGCCGCCGCGCTCGCCCTCGAGGCGGAACGCTCCGGGCTCGACGATCTCGGGGCTTGCGCCTTCCGCTCCGATCTGGCGTCCTTGCGCCACGAAACCCAGTATTCGAGGCTGTTCCGCTCATGACCGCATCACCGCACGGCCCGCTTCGCGTCGGCATCGGGGGGCCCGTCGGCTCCGGCAAGACGGCGCTGATGGAGCTTTTGTGCAAGGCGATGCGCGGGGATTACGACCTCTGCGCCATCACCAACGACATCTACACCAAGGAGGATGCGCGCCTGCTGACGGTGGCGGGCGCGCTGCCAGTGGAGCGCATCATGGGCGTCGAGACGGGCGGCTGCCCGCACACCGCCATCCGCGAGGATTGCTCGATCAACCTCGCGGCCGTCGAGGAAATGCGCGGCAAGTTTCCTGCGCTCGACCTGATCCTGATCGAGTCGGGCGGCGACAACCTCGCGGCCACCTTCTCGCCCGAGCTCGCGGATCTGTGCATCTACGTGATCGACGTCGCCGCCGGCGAGAAGATTCCCAGGAAGGGCGGGCCGGGCATCACGCGCTCGGACCTTCTGGTCATCAACAAGATCGACCTCGCCCCCCATGTCGGCGCGGACCTCTCCGTGATGGACCGCGACGCGAAGCTGATGCGCGGACGGCGCCCCTTCGTCTTCACCAACATGAAGACGGGTCAGGGGCTGGCCGAAGTGCGCGCCTTCATCGAGCAGGCGGGCGGGCTCGCGCGGGCCGCCGCCTGAGCTCAGGCCCCGACCTGCGGCGGCAACGGGAACAGCGTCACGAAACGTTCCGCCATCGTGCGGTCGCCCTTGAGCGCAAGGGCGCCATTGGCCTCCAGCGCCGCAAGCGGCACGCCGCCATAGACTGCGGCCGCGATGGCGCGCGCCTCGCCCGCCAGCACGAAATCCGCCGGCTCGGCCGGGTCGCGCACGGCCGTGAGCACGCCCTCGCGGATCGAGACATGATAATCTTCGCCGCGAACATGGAAGCCCGCATCGAGCGCGAGGCCCTTCGCGCGCGACGCATCGAACATCGTCCGGAAGGACAGGCACATCGAGGCGGCGCTGAAGGCGAGCGTCGGATCGTGATGGGGCGAGCGCGCCGCCCAGCGTCCCAGAACCTGGAAGATCGGCTCGCTCTCGAGCCCCCAGGGGGTGAGCTCGTAGACCTGCACGCCCGACGGCGGCGGCAGCTTGCGGCGCTTCACGATGCCCATCGCCTCCAGCCCTTCGAGGCGCTGCGTCAGCACATTGGCGCTGATGCCGGGCAGTTCGGCCCTGAGGTCGCCGAAGCGCCGGGGCCCTAGCATCAGCTCGCGCATCACCAGCAGCGCCCAGCGCTCGCCGACGAGGTCGAGGGCGTGGGCCGTTCCGCAGGCGTCGTCATAGCTGCGCCGCGAGGGGTTTTCAGTTTGAGTTATTTTTTCTAACTTCATAGTTGCAAATTATAATTCACAGGCGTACGGTCGTCAAATCACGCCACAGGGAGAAACGCCATGGCCCAGATGATTTTCGTCAACCTGCCCGTCACCGACCTCAAGCGCGCCACCGCCTTCTACGAGGCCGTGGGCGCGACGCCGGACCCTCGCTTCACCGACGAGACAGCCGCGTGCATGACCTGGTCCGACACCATCCACGTCATGCTGCTGACCCATGAGAAGTACCGCCAGTTCACGCCGAAACCGATCGTCGACGCCCGGTCGCAGTCGGAGGTGCTGCTCTGCCTCTCGCGCGACAGCCGCGCCCATGTCGACGCCACGCTGGAAAAGGCGCGCAAGGCCGGCGGCAAGCCCGACCCCACGCCCGAGCAGGATTTCGGCTTCATGTATGGCCGCAGCTTCGAGGATCCGGACGGCCATGTCTGGGAGATCATGTGGATGGACGTGGAGGCCGCGATGAAGGCCGGCCTCGGCCAGCCGGCAGCCTGATTGCAACGTGAGGAGGACGAGACGATGAGCTACATTGACGGCTATGTGCTGCCGGTCCCGCGGGACCAGAAGGCGCTCTACACCGAGATCGCGCGGAAAGCCGCCGCCATCTACAAGGAGCTGGGCGCGCTCGAGCTGGTGGAATGCTGGGCCGACGACGTGCCCCATGGCAAGCAGACCGACTTCTACCGCTCGGTGCAGGCCTCCGAGGAGGAAGAGGTGGTGCTGTCATGGGTCATCTGGCCGTCACGCAAGGCCCGCGACGAAGGCAGCGCCAAGATCATGGCCGATCCCCGGATGACCGAGCTGATGAAAGACATCCCCGTGGATGGGAAGCGCATGTTCTGGGGCGGGTTCGAACCCATCGTCGAAATGCGGAGCGCCCGGCCATGAAGGACCTTCATCACTGTCTCTGGTTCAAGGGCGAGGCCGAAGAGGCCGCCCGCTTCTATGTCGACCTCGTTCCCGGCTCGCGCCTCGGCAAGGTCCATCGCAATGTGATGGACACGCCCGGGGGCCGGAAGGGCGAGGTCATGATGGTCGACTTCACCCTGGCCGGCAGGGCGCACCTCGCGCTCAACGGCAATCCGAACTACGCCTTCACGCCGGCGATTTCGCTCTGCGCGGCCTGCGAAAGCCAGGAGGAGCTCGACCGCATCTGGGACGCGCTGGCGGAGGGCGGCCAGCCGATGCGCTGCGGCTGGATCACCGACCGCTACGGCGTCACCTGGCAGGTGTTTCCGTCCCAGCTCATGACGATGATGAGCGCCGATGACGGGGCCAAGGTGGCCAGCATGACGGCCGCCATGATGGCGATGGTCAAGCTCGACCTAGCGGCTCTGGAAGCCGCCTTCGCCAGTGGCGGGAAGGCCGCCTGAACCGCGCGCGGATCATCCTTGAGGAAGGCGAGCTTGATGCCGCCTTCCTCAAGGATGGCACGCGAGCGGGGGAAGGACGCACCCCAAACCGGATCGTCGAGAGCGGGCTCGGGCGAGGCCAGCGTCGCCACGCCCGACTGCACGATGGCGCGGGCGCAGTCGATGCAGGGAAAGAAATTGGTCGCCATCACGGCGCCCTGGAGCGCGCGGCCGGTCCGGGCGGCCTCGAAGATCGCATTGCGCTCGGCATGCTCCATCCAGACGAAGCGCCCATCGCCCTCGTGACGCCAGTCGAGGTCGCGCACGCCGGACGGGAAGGTGTTGCACGCCGCGATCGGCCCGCGTCCATCGGCCGGCATAATGGCGGCCCCCACCTGCCTGACGCGATTGGGGCTGGAGGGCGCGGTTCGCCGCGCGAGGTCCATCAGGGCGTCGATATCCACATGCGTTCTCCCGGCCTTCTCCTGAAGCTATCGCCGCATGGCGGCCTACGGCAAGCCTGCGGGACTGGCCCCAGGACTGTCGATCCGCCCGTTCCTTGGGCAGGTTCGGCCCGGGTTGCACACACATTCATGCCGTACGCAAAATCAGAACACATCTGACGATATTTAGCGCTGGCGCGTACACGAGGGGGTGTGCTGATATTTCGCAGGGATCGTCGCTGGGGGCGCATGGCCGCCAGCCAAGCCGGGGGACAGCCATGACGTCGATGAC
>JAIXZF010000416.1 GCA_027489835.1 Hyphomicrobiales bacterium | reverse complement strand
TGCGCCGGCTGCGGCGCCTGCGCCTCGGTGTGCCCCACCGGCGCCGTGACCTACGCGCTGCCGCCCGCCGACGTGGTGATGCGCCGCCTGCGCGCGCTCGTCGTCACCCAGGCCGAGGCCGGCGGCCCGGCGCCGACCGTTCTGGTGCATGACGGCGACCATGGCGAGCCGCTGCTCGAGGCGCTGGCGCGCTTCGGCCGCGGGCTGCCCGCCGACGTGCTGCCGCTGCGCGTCAACGAGGTGACGCAGCTCGGTCTGGAGTTCACCGCCGCAGCCCTCGCCTTCGGCGCGTCCGCCGTGCGCTTCCTCAGCCCGGCGAGGTCGCGGCATGACCTCTCGGGGCTCCAGCGCAACGCAGACTATGGCAACGCGCTGGCCGAGGCGCTCGGCTATGGCCCGAACCGCGTCGGCCTGATCGAGACGGACGATCCGGACGCGCTCAGGGCCGCGCT
This sequence comes from Hyphomicrobiales bacterium, assembly GCA_027489835.1. Taxonomy (GTDB): domain Bacteria; phylum Pseudomonadota; class Alphaproteobacteria; order Rhizobiales; family Beijerinckiaceae; genus Allobosea. Next base: position 4,420 of record JAIXZF010000416.1, on the reverse strand, counting down.
CGATGCGCTCGCGCCGGGCCGCACGCCCTCAGCGCCCGCGCGCTTCAGGCCGATGGGACAGGGCCGGCCGCTGCTGAGGACCACCATCATGGAGATGCACAGGGCCGCTCCCGCGCCCGTGGCCGCCGTTTCCCTGCCGGCGCGCGCACCCTTCGGGGGGCTCGACATCAATGTCAATGGCTGCACGCTCTGCCTTGCCTGCGTCTCCGCCTGCCCGGTTCAGGCGCTGCAGGACGACAAGGAAAAGCCCACGCTCAAATTCCAGGAAGATCTGTGCGTGCAGTGCGGGCTCTGCGCCGCCACCTGCCCCGAGAAGGTCATCACGCTGAAGCCGCAGATCGACTTTGCCGCCTGGGCCGCGCCGGCCCGCGTGGTGAAGCAGGAGGAGCCGTTCCACTGCATCAACTGCGACAAGCCCTTCGGCGTGAAGTCGACCATCATGCGCATCAAGGGCAAGCTGCAGGACAAGCACTGGATGTTTTCGGGCAGCGGCGCCAAGCGCGCCTCCATCATCGAGATGTGCGAGGATTGCCGCGTCGAGGTCGTCGTCAACGAGAGCTTCGATCCGCACGAGAACAGGCCCCGCCCGAGCCCGCGCACCACGGAGGATTATCTCCGCGAGCGGGCGGCAAGGGGCGAGGATCCACTGAACTGAGGCGCGCGGCTCAGCGCGTCACCTTCTCCAGCCACTCGACCAGCGCCTGCCTGTCCTCGGCGCTGGTGATGACCTGCTCGGGCATCTTGGTGCCCGGCGTCATCGCGTTCGGGCCGATCTCGAACAGGCGGGCGATGGTCTCGCGGCTCCAGACGATGTCCATGTCGCGCAGGGCCGGCGAGAAGGCATAGCCCGGCTGGGTCGCGATGCGGCGGCCGAAGACGCCGTGCAGCGTCGGGCCGGCGCGGTTGCCGTCATCTGGCGTCAGCGTGTGGCAGGCGGCGCAGGCGCGGAAGACCTGGGCGCCGCGCTCGCCCTGGAATTCGGCGAGCACGTCGCGCCCGGCGCGCGGCACGACCTGGCCCAGATGCTCGCCCGTGACCGCATCCCAGCGGCGCACGAGGCGATCCGCGCCGCCCGAGAGCAGCTCGCGGCCATCGGGCGTGAAGGCGAGCGACCAGACCGGCAGGCCCGGCCCGGAGAGGTTCGCCCGCACCCGGCGCGCGGCGCGGTCGACGATGGCGACGTTGCCCCTGATGCCGCCGGCTGCCAGCGTGGTTCCGTCGCGGCTGATAGCGAGGCCCACGAGCGGGGCCTCGGCGATGGCGATGTCGGCCACTTCGGCGCCCGGCCGCACGAGGCGGAGCACGCCGTCGCCGCCCGCCACCGCCACCTCGCCATCGGGCGCGGCCGCGACGGCGTTGAGCACGGCCGGCAAGGTGATCATGGTGGGCACCGAGCCGTCATCCGGCCAGAATCGCAAGGTCGCGTCATAGCCGGAGGTCACCACCGCGCCGGGCAGGAAGGCGACGCCGTTGACCTGGCCCTGATGGCCTTCGAGCACGCGCGCCGATCCGTCCGCCAGCGTGGTGACGCGCGCCGTGCCGTCCCATGAGGCCGAGGCGATGCGGCCGCCATCGGCGGAGAGGGCGAGGGCCGAGATCGGGCCCTTGTGGCCTTCGATCACGCGGTCGGGCTCGGGCTTGCCGGCCGTCCACAGCGCGATGCGGCCATCCTCGCCGCCGCTGGCGAAGCGGCCATTGTCCAAGGCGAGCACCGCGTTGACCGAGCCTTCATGAAAGCGCAGCACGGCCTCGGCCGCGCCCGCCGACAGCCGCCAGAGAATGACGGACTGGTCGAAGGAGCCGGTGATGGCGAGCTCGCCATCCGGCGCGACGGCGACGGCGCGAACCGGGCCGCCATGGCCGCGCAGCTCCTGCGCGAAGGCGGCGCCGGGGGCAGCGATGACAAGGCCAAGGACAAAAGACAAGCGGGCAAGCATGGGCTTCAGCTTAAGCCGCAACCGGGCCGATTTGCGACAGGCGCGGAGCCTGCGTTTCTGCTTCAGTTCGCCGCGCACCACTCGCCGAGCCTGCGCATGAAGGCCTCGCCCTCCGCGAGCGCGGACAGCTCGATGTATTCGTCCGGCTGGTGGGCCTGGTCGATCGAGCCGGGGCCGCAGACGACGGTGGGCGCGCCGCCGCGCTGGAAGAGGCCGGCCTCCGTGCCATAGGGCACGGTGATGCTGCGGTTGCGGCCCGACAGGCGCATGGCGAGGGTCTCGGCCGGCGAGCCCGGCACGGGCGCGAGGCCCGGCACGGAGACGTAGTTCACCGTCTCGACGCCGACGCCGGGAAGCCCCCTGCCGAAGCGCGGCAGCACGGTTTCGGCGGCGAAGCGCTCCAGCCGCGCCGGGATCTCGGCCGGGTCGAGATCGGGCAGGCCGCGGAACTCCCATTCGAAGCTGCAGCGCTTGGCCATGATGTTGCGGGCCGTGCCGCCCTCGATGCGGCCGACATGGATGGTGGTCCAGGCAGGGTCGAAGCGGCCCGAGGCGTCGCCGCGCGCCTGCATCTCCTGGTCGATGCGGTCGAGTTCGGCCACGAGCTGCGCGGCCATGGCGATGGCGCTGGCGCCGAGATGTGGCTTGGAGGAGTGGGCCTCGAAGCCGCGGACGGTGGTGGTGAAGGTGACGACGCTCTTGTGCGCGTCGGCGATCTCGAGCCCGGTCGGCTCGCCGACGATCACGGCCAGCGGCATCGGCATGTCGCGGCCGAAGCGCGCGATGCCGTCCACCACGCCGAGGCAGGTTGTCTCCTCATCATAGGAGAGGAAGAGATGGATCGGCGTCTTCAGCTTCAGGGACAGGAAATACGGCACGAGCGAGAGGCCGAGCGCCAGGAAGCCCTTCATGTCCACCGCGCCGCGGCCATGGGCCCGCCCGTTCGCGACGCGCAGGGTCCAGGGATCGGAGCTCCACTCCTGCCCCGCAACGGGCACCACGTCGGTGTGGCCGGAGAGAACCACTCCCGGGCGGCCTGACGGGCCGATGGTGGCGAGGATGGCGGCCTTGTCGCCGGCCGCGTTCGGCAGCCTGACGAAGGGCACGCCGAAGCCTGCAAGATAATCCTCGACGAAGGCGACGAGCGCGAGATTGGAGCGGTCGCTCTCGGTATTGAAGGCGACGAGGCGCGCCAGCAGCTCCAGCGCGGTCATCCGGGGGGCTGTCTGGGGCATCGTCGCCTTCAGTGGAGGGTGATCTTGGCGTAGGGGCTCTGGAGCGGGAAGGCGGGAATGGCCGCGTCGAAGGCGTCGCCGTCCTCGGTCACCATGCGGTAGGCCCCAACCATGCTGCCATGGGGCGTGTCGAGCGGGCAGCCAGACGTGTACTTGAAGCGCTCGCCGCTGCGCAGCACGGGCTGCTCGCCGACGACCCCGGGACCCTTGACCTCGTGGAGCTGGCCGTGGGCGTCGGTGATGCGCCAATGGCGCGCCACGAGCTGGACGGTGACGGGCGCTTCGTTGACGATCTCGATGGTGTAGGCCCAGAAATAGCGTCCGTCGCCGGGCGAGGACTCGCTTTCCATGAACTCCGGCGTCACCGACACGTGAACGCCGCGGGTCTTGGCCGTATACATCGCTTCATGTCTCCTGTGCCGGAACTATGCCATAGCGCTCCGGCGCGCGACAGATCGGGGTTGCGGTGTTAAGCCGCAAGCCGTGCGGGCGCAATCGCGCCATGCGAGGCCAGACAGATGCTCGACGGACTGATGCGGCGGATCATCGATCCGCCGTTGCTGCGAATGGGCCGCGCCCTGGCCGCGCGCGGCGTCCATGCCGATGCCGTGACGCTGGCGGGTCTGGCGCTCGGCCTTGCCTGCGCCGCCTCGGCCGCCTTCGGGCAAAATGCACTGGCGCTCGGCCTGATGGCGCTGGGGCGGCTGTGCGACGGGCTCGACGGGGCGGTTGCGGCGGCGCGCCAGCGCACCGACCGGGGCGGCTTCCTCGACATCGTCTGCGACTTCGCCTTCTACGGCGCCCTGCCGCTGGCCTTCGCGCTGCGCGATCCCTCCGCCAACGCGCTGGCAGCGGCGGCCCTGCTGGCCGCCTTCTACGTGAACGGCGCCACCTTCCTCGCCTTCGCCGCGATCGCCGCGCGCCGGGGCCTCGAAAGCACGGAGCGCGGCCACAAGACCATCTATTTCACGGCCGGGCTGGCGGAGGGCTCGGAGACCATTCTCGTCTTCGCGGCGATGCTGCTGGCGCCGGGCTATTTCCCGACCCTCGCCTACGCCTTCGCCGCGCTGGTGCTGGCGACCGCGATCAGCCGCGGCATAATCGCGTGGACAACCTTCCGGGACTGAAGACGGCGCAGGCTGGGGCGTTGCGCTTTGCCCCGATTTTCCCGAAACAGGTCCGTCATGCACGCGTCCCCGCCCCTTCCGGGTCTGTTGCCCGGCATCCAGTCCGACGAGACCATCGCGG
>JAIXZF010000109.1 GCA_027489835.1 Hyphomicrobiales bacterium | reverse complement strand
GATCTTGAATGGCTCGATCAGGCTGGCGTCGCCGCGCTGGAGCCCGAGCTGCGCACCGTCGGCGCGCTGCTCTCGCCCTCCACCGGCGTGCTCGATTCCCACGCCTACATGCTCTCGCTGCAGGGCGACGTCGAGAATGCGGGCGGAGTCTTCGCCTTCAACGCGCCCATCGCGGCGATCCGGCGCGACGAGGGCGCCTTCGTGGTCGAGACGGGCGGCGCCGAGGCCGGAACCCTGACCACGCGGCTCTTCGTCAACGCCGCAGGCCATGGCGCGCCGGCTCTGGCGGCAAGGCTCGCGGACTATCCTGCCGAACGCCTGCCGCGGCAGGCCTACGCCAAGGGCAACTACTTCGCGCTGTCCGGGCGCCAGCCCTTTCGGCGCCTCGTCTATCCGACGCCTGAGGCGGCCGGCCTCGGTGTCCACGCCACCGTCGATCTCGTCGGGCGCGTGCGCTTCGGGCCCGACGTGCAATGGGTCGCGAGCGAGGCCGATCTGGCGGTCGATCCGGCCCGGGCCGAGCGCTTTTACGCCGCCATCCGCGACTACTGGCCCGGCCTGCCGGACGGCGCGCTGACGCCGGATTATGCCGGCATCAGGCCCAAGATCCACGGCCCTGACCAGCCGATGCCGGACTTCCGGATCGAGGGCCCGGCCGAACACGGCGTGCTCGGCTTCGTCACCCTGTTCGGCATCGAGAGCCCCGGCCTCACCGCGAGCCTCGCCATCGGCGACGAGGTGGCGGCCCGGCTCGCCCAAGCCGCATGAAAATGGCCGGGGCGAAGCCCGGCCTTCCAAACCACGTCAGATGCCCCTGAACCTCAGTTCTGGTCCTTGGCGCGCTCGACATAGGTGCCGTCCTCGGTCTGCACCACGATCTTGGTGCCCACCGCGATATGGGGCGGCACCATCACGCGCACGCCGTTGTTCATCACGGCGGGCTTGTAGGAGGAGGAGGCGGTCTGGTTCTTGATGGCGGGCTCGGTCTCGACGACCTCGAGCACGATGCGCGCCGGAAGCTGGATGCCGACTGCGTTGTTCTCGAAGATCGAGAGCTGGCAGATCATGCCTTCCTGCAGGTAGGGCGCGTAATCGCCCACCACGTCGGCCATGACGGTGAGCTGCTCGTAGTTCTCGGGGTTCATGAAGACGAAATTGTCGCCGTCCTGATAGAGATAGGAGAATTCGCGGTCCTCGACGAAGGCGCGCTCGACCTGCTCGGTCGTCTTGTAGCGCTGCGAGGTCTTCACGCCGTCGGAGAGCCGGCGCATGTCGATCTGCGTGGTCGGCGTGCCCTTGCCCGGGAAGAAGCTCTCGGCCGACAGCACGGCATAGAGGCGGCCGTCCACCTCGAGGATGTTGCCCTTGCGTACGGAGCTGGCGATGACTCTGGCCACGGAATGTCCTTGACGATAGATCAGGCGCGATCGAGCGCCGCATGGTGGGATGGGATGCGGCGCGTCACTGACAGATTTCAGCGATGAAGGGAAGCCCCATGGCCCCCGACGCCCGGCCCCCGCAGGGCCGTGTAACTCCGCCGGGCCGCCGCTGGTGGTCGCGCGACGAGCATCTGCGCCGCCGCCCCTGGCTCCTGGCGCGCAACCGCATCACGGCCGCCTTCCGCGGATGGTTCGAGCAACGCGGCTTCGTCACGGTCGAGGGCGCGGCGCTCCAGCTTTCGCCCGGCAACGAGACGCATCTGCACGCCTTCGCCACCGAGGAGATCGGACCTGCCGGGGGGCGGGGCCGGCTCTACCTCCACACCTCGCCCGAATTCGCAGCCAAGAAGCTGATCGCGGCGGGCGAGACGCGCATCGTCGATTTCGCGCGCGTCTTCCGCAATCGCGAGCGCAGCGCGCTCCATCATCCCGAATTCACCATGCTCGAATGGTACCGGGCCGATGAGCCCTACGAGGCGCTGATGGAGGACTGCGCGGCGCTGCTCGCACTGGCCGCCGCCACCGCCGGAACGGAGCGCTTTGGCCATCGCGGCCTGACCATGGACCCTTTCGCCAAGCCCGAGCGCCTCTCCGTCGCCGAGGCGTTCCAGCGCCATGCCGGCGTCGACCTGATGGCGACGCGGGGTGCTGAGGGAGCGGGTGACGCCGCCGCGCTCGCCTCCGCCGCCCATGCCATCGGGCTTCGGACCGCGCCGGACGACAGCTGGAGCGATGTCTACAGCCGCATCCTGTCGGACCGCGTCGAGCCGAGGCTCGGCGCCGGGCGCGCCACCATCCTGTGCGAGTACCCGATCTCGGAGGCTGCGCTCGCGCGCCCGAAGCCCGGCGATCCGCGCCTTGCCGAACGCTTCGAGCTCTATGCCTGCGGCGTCGAGCTCGCCAACGCCTTCGCCGAGCTGACCGACCCGGTCGAGCAGCGCCGGCGCTTCGAGGCCGACATGGCCGAGAAGCAGGCGATCTACGGCGAGGCCTATCCGATCGACGAGGAGCTGCTCGCCGCGCTGCCGCTCATGCCGCCCACCTCGGGCATCGCGTTGGGCTTCGACCGGCTGGTGATGCTGGCGGTCGGCGCTTCATGCGTCGCCGACGTCATCTGGACGCCGGTGGCGGAACCGGCCATGACGGCGCCATGAACGAGATGAGCCCGATCAGGCCCGTGCGACGGCAGAGCCTGCGCAGCGTCGCCGAACTGGCGGCGGCGGGCTTCGCCATGCCGGGGCCGGCCGAGGCGCTGGCCGCGCTCGAGCGGCGCTACGCCGTGGCGGTGACGCCGATCATGGCGTCGCTGATCGATCGGTCCGATTCCAAAGACCCCATCGCGGCGCAGTTCCTGCCCGATCCGCGCGAGCTCGACGTCCTGCCCGGCGAGAGCGCCGACCCGATCGGCGACGAGGCCCATGCGCCGGTCGAGGGCATCGTCCACCGCTATCCGGACAGGGCACTGATCAAGATCATCCATGCCTGCCCGGTCTATTGCCGCTTCTGCTTCCGCCGCGAGATGGTCGGGCCCGGCGGCAAGGCGCTGACGGGAGCCGCCTTCGACCGCGCCATCGCCTATCTCGCGAGCCGCCCCGAAATCTGGGAGGTCATCGTCACCGGCGGCGATCCGTTCATGCTGCCGCCGCGCAAGGTCGATGAGCTGATGGCCGCCCTGGCCGCGATCGGCCATGTGAAGATCGTGCGCTGGCATACGCGCGTGCCGATGGTCGACCCTGGCCGCGTCACGCCCGCCTTCGTCGCGGCGCTCCGGAGCGGCGGCAAGGCGGTCTATGTCGGCATCCATGCCAACCATCCGCGCGAGTTCACGCATGAGGCCCGCGCCGCGCTGGAAAGGCTCGCCGATGCCGGCATCGCGCTCGTCAGCCAGAGCGTGCTGCTGAGGGGCGTCAACGACGATCCCGCCGTGCTGGCCGCGCTGATGCGCGCCTTCGTCGAGAACCGCGTCAGGCCGTATTACCTGCATCACCCGGACCTCGCGCCCGGCACGAGCCATTTCCGGCTGAGCATTGCCGAAGGCCAGGCCCTGATGCGCAAGCTGCGCGGCCATCTCTCCGGCCTCGCCCAGCCCACCTATGTGCTCGACATTCCCGGCGGGCATGGCAAGGCGCCCATCGGCCCCGTCTATCTCGATGACGATGCGGACGGCGCGGCCATCGTCGACCGCGACGGCCGCCGCCATCCCTATCCTCCGGCCCCGCGCCGATGAGCGCCGCCCGCGCGAGCGCCGTCGTCATCGGCGGCGGGCCGGCGGGGCTTTTCGCGGCGGAAACGTTGGCGAAGGCCGGCCTCGCCGTCGCGGTGCATGACCGGATGCCCTCGGTCGGGCGCAAATTCCTGATGGCGGGCCGGGGCGGGCTGAACCTCACCCATTCCGAGGATCATGCTCGCTTCGTGTCCCGCTATGGCGAGGCCGCCGGCTGGCTGTCGCCGATGCTGGACGCGCTTGCGCCCGCCGGGCTGGTCCGCTGGTGCGAGGAGCTGGGGCAGGAAACCTTCGTCGGCTCATCGGGCCGCGTCTTCCCGAAAGCGATGAAGGCGTCGCCGCTG
>JAIXZF010000026.1 GCA_027489835.1 Hyphomicrobiales bacterium | reverse complement strand
GCGATCTCGTCCGGCGTCGCCTTCACGTCGGCGGGGTCGCCCGCATAGTCGCGGTCCGTCGTCCCGATCAGGGTGAAGGCCTGCTCGTAGGGGATGGCGAAGATGATGCGCCCGTCCGCATTCTGGAAGATGTAGGCGCGGTCATGGTCGAACAGCTTTGGCACGACGATGTGCGACCCTTGCACCTGGCGCACCTTCGAGCGGGAATTTGACCGCAGCGCCCCGCCCAGCACCTCCGCCACCCAGGGCCCCGCCGCGTTGACCAGCGCCCTTGCCGAGATCGTCTCCCGGCTGCCCGTCGCCCTGTCCTCGTGCGTCACGCGCCAGATCGCGCCGTCGCGCTCTGCCGACACCACTTTCGAGCGGGTTCGGATGGTTGCCCCGCGGGCAGCGGCGTCGCGCGCGTTCAGCGCCACGAGGCGGGCGTCGTCGACCCAGCAATCCGAGTACTCGAAGCCCTTGCTGAACAGGCCCGGCTTGAGCGGGGCGCCAGCCGCGTCTTGGCCGAGATCGAGCGTGCGCGTCGGCGGCAGCAGCTTCCGTCCGCCAAGATTGTCGTACATCAGAAGCCCGAGCCGCAGCAGCCAGGCCGGACGCAACCCCGCATGGTAGGGCAGCACGAAGCGGAGCGGCCTGATAATGTGCGGTGCGATCGCCCACAGTCTCTCGCGCTCGATCAGCGCCTCGCGCACCAGCCGGAACTCGTAGTATTCGAGATAGCGCAGGCCGCCATGGATCAGCTTTGTCGACCAGGACGAGGTGCCGCTGGCGAGGTCGTTCATTTCGCTCAGATGGACGCTCAGGCCGCGGCCTGCCGCATCCCGCGCGATGCCGCAGCCGTTTATGCCGCCGCCGATGATGGCCAGATCGAAAATGCCGTTCATTCCGTCGCCTGGACTGTCTCGCGCAGGATCCGGTTCATTCATGACGGCGGATTCGGCCGGGGGCAACCTGCTTCGCTGGTCCTGCGATATGCGCAGCCCGTTGAACTTCCGCCGCTTCGCGGCTATGGTTCACATATGAACGACAAGCGGGCCACATGAAGGCGCCGCATCCGGAGGAATCCATGAAGATCATTTTCGCTGCCGCGACGTTTCTCGCGCTCGGCCTTTCGCCGGCCCTCGCTGACCCCACCGGCACCTGGCTGCGCGAGAACGGAGAGGCCCGCGTGCGCTTCGCCAAATGCGGGGACGCCATCTGCGGCACCGTCGCCTGGCTCAAGGACCCGGCCACCGCCAAGTCCAAGGTCGGCCAGCGCGTCTTCTACGACATGAAGCCGAACGGCGAGAATGCGTGGAGCGGCCAGGCCTTCAACCCGGAAGACGGCAAGACCTATTCGGGCAAGATGACGCTGTCGGGCAACAGCTTGACCACGGCGGGCTGCATCGCGGGGGGCTGGATCTGCCGCTCGGTAAGCTGGACGCGCGTCAACTGAAAAGGCGCGCCTTCGCGGACCTTGAAACGGCCGGGCCTCGACCCGGCCGTTTTCGTTCGAGGCCTCAGCGGGCCTTCTGTCCGAACAGCACGGCCCGGACGGCCGGGTCCTGCATGTTCGACGTGTTGCGCAACTCGCCCGCCACGGCGAGGCCGCGCTGTACCGCGGGTCGCGCCATCAGCGTGTCGAGCCAGCGCTTCACATGCGGGAAGTCTTCGATCTTCTGGCCCTGCCGCTCCCAGAGCTTGGCCCAACCCAGGATGGCCATGTCCGCGATGGAGTAGGCGCCGGCCACGAACTCATGCTGGGCGAGCTGCTTGTTCAGCACGCCGTAAAGCCGGTTGGTCTCGTTGACGTAGCGGTCGATCGCGTAGGGGATCTTCTCCGGCGCGTAGTGATTGAAGTGGTGGTTCTGCCCCAGCATCGGCCCGAAGCCGCCCATCTGCCACATCAGCCACTGCTCGACCTCGACCCGCGCCCGCTCGTCCGACGGGTAGAACTGTCCCGTCTTGCGGCCGAGATAGGTCAGGATGGCGCCGGACTCGAAGACCGAGATCGGCATCCCGCCCGGCCCGTCCGGATCGACCAGCGCGGGCATCTTGTTGTTCGGCGAGATCGCCAGGAATTCCGGCTTGAACTGGTCGCCCTTGGAAATGTTGATCGGGATGACGTTGTAGGCGAGCCCCATTTCCTCGAGCGCCACGGTGATCTTCCAGCCATTGGGCGTGGGCCAGTAGTAGAGGTCGAGGGGCTTATAGGACGCCATGGCGTTCTCCTGTTGATGTCGCGTCGAAGATAATGTCGCGCCGCGCCTGTGACGACCGCTGCCAGTGCAGATGCGTTCTGCAATTGGCCGCGTTCGGTTCAGTTGCAATTCACATGGTCGAGACTACAGCTTTTGGCGGGTTGGAACCCCTGTCGGGCTGCAAGGACACGCTTGCGCCGGCAGCGTTCACGGGAAGGACAGACCAATGAAACTTCGCCTCGCCACCGCCCTCGCGGCATCGCTGTTCGCCGCCACCGGCGCCATGGCCCAGACCACCGCGCCCGCGGCGGGCAACCCGCTGCAGCCGCGCGTGGTTCGCCCGGCTCCCGCCCCAACCCCCGCGCAGGCCGCGCCCGCTGCGCCGGCGCAGGCCGCCCCCGCCAAGCCCGCCCGCCAGCGCTCCGCGGCGCAGCTCGCCAATGACGACCGCATGCGCAAGTGCGGCGCCGAATGGCGCGCCAACAAACCCGCGCTGACGGCGCAGGGCCAGACCTGGCGCAAGTTCAACGTCGACTGCCGCGCCCGCCTCAAGGCGGCCGGCCAGTAAGGCTCGGATAGGCCCCACCCTGGCCCTCCCCGCGTGGCGGGGAGGGAAAGCCGCGTTGTTTCGGGATGAATTGCCGGGCTGCGGTCACGAGCGCAGGCAGGCAGCGCCGCGCCCAGCGCCACCATCGCAGGCTGCCACCGCTGTCAGCCGCCTCCCTCCCCGCCCCGCGGGGAGGGTAAGCGTGGGGCAAACTGCCCGCCACGCGGACAGAGCGGCATTCCGTTCACCTCTGCCCATCCCATTTGCTGATCGCGTCGGCGGCGAGCCCGCCCATCCGTGCATGCGGCCGGCCGCCGGTGGACATGCACAGCGCGAACAGGATCTCGTCGGGCCGCGGCGCGTCCGGCACCACGCAGGTGATCGCGTCGAAATGCGAGCGCACATAGGCTGCATCCTTGTGGTGGATGGGCAGGTCGAGGCTGGCGCCCATCGCCGCGACCTTCGCGGCCGACGGCACGATGGCGAGCGCCTGCCCGATCAGCTCGCGCATCGCGTAGCCGCCCGGCACGTGCCAGAGCGCGCCATGCTCGAGCTCGCCGGCCACGCCCACGAGCGAGCCCTTGCCGTAAGCCTCCACCTCGGCCGGCTTGATGCCCATGGCGGCGCACAGCCGCGTCGAGCATTCGAGCCCCAGCGGCTTGAGCTCATCCATGTAGCTCTGCAACTCAGGCTCGTAGCGGCCCGCGAACGGGTTGTGGATGATCGCCGCGACCCAGCCCTTGAGCGCGGGCCGGGCAAGCGGCGGCCCGCCATCATGCCTGATCTCCTCGACATGGGTGACGATCTTGCGGACATGGACAGCCATCAGCCGGCTCCTGGTTGCAGTTTCGGGAGATGGTCGAGCGCTATGGTGCGCCCCTGAAGCGAGAGCGCTGCGCCGAGAATGAGCCCGCGCGCGCGGAACTCCCCGGCCAGCGCCAGCCCCGCCTGCAGCGCGGCGGCGATCTCGGCCTCCGCCAGCGGCGGAACGAGCACGGTCACGAGGCGGCAGCCCAACTCGTTGTCGGGGTCGAGGTCGTGGGCGTGCCGGCGCACGATGCGCGGATGCTCGATGTTGACGGCGTTCGCCACCAGCGTCGCGGCGGCATCGGCGCCGGCAGCGTCCGCCGCCAGCACGGTGACGGAATCCGCGATGCCGAGCGAGAAGGATCGTCCCTGCGCGCCGGACGTGGCCACGCCTCGGATGCCCATCGCGGCGGTGATCTCGATCTCGGCGCTCGCGACCGGCATCGCCGATTGAGAGAAATCGCCCATGACGCCGATCTTGATCGACTGCCCCGGTGCGAGATGGACCGCGATGTCGCCGCCATTGTTGACGAAGGCGCGGTCGAGGGCGGCGTCCGCGCACATGCTGGCGAGGATTTCGTCCGCGACCGCCCCGGCCACCGCCGCCATCGGCGAAAGGTACACGCCGGTGAAGGGCAGGCAGCCGCGCATCATCCTTATCGCGACCGGACTGCGCACCTCGGGCCGTTCGGACATCGCCCGGCGCAGTTCCGGAAGGTCCGCGACAAGTTCGTCCAGCACGGTCTCGAAGCGGGCGGAGGCCGCGCGGTAGGCCGTGTCGACCTCGCGGCGTGGCCCCCACGCCTTGAGCACGAGGTCGATCGGCCCGTGCTGCATGTGCAGCCGGTTTCCGATCAGCTCCTGCACCAGCGGGCGGTCCCACATCGCCGTCAACCAAGCCGGGCGATGAGCGACAGGAATCGGCGCGCTTCCGCAGCCGAGAGCGGAGCCAGTGTGCGGCGGGACACATCGCCGGCGCGCGCCTTCATTGCGGCGATCGCCGCCTGCCCCGCTTCCGTGAGCGCGACATTGACCATGCGGCCATCCCGGGAGTCCGGCGTGAGTTCGACCAGTCCGCGCCGCGCGAGCCGCCCCACCACGCTCAGGATCGTGGCCGGATCCATCGCCGTCAGCCGGCCGAGCAGGTTCTGCGACGTCGGCCCCTCGTCGTCGAGCTTGGCGAGCGCCGCGAACTGAGTCGGCGTCACGCCGAATTCGCCCATCACGGCATGGAAGTCCTCCGTCGCGCGTTGCTGGGCCTTGCGCAGCAGGAAGCCGACCTGCTCTTCCAGCACATAGCGGGGCTGGACGTTCATGCCCGGCCCCTGCCCTTCGGCCATGGGTTGGCCTCGCGCCAGGGTTCGATCCGCGCCTCGTCCGCCAGCGCGCGGAGCACCTGCTCCATGGCGACGACCTCCCTGGAATGACCCCCGAGCTGATCGTAGAGCGCGCGCGGCAGCGTGAATTCGATGGGCGCGACAATGGCCGGGGTCGGCACATAGCCGAACGAGCCCTTTGGCATCCGCGTCACATCCGCCATCACGGTGATGCCGCCGCCAGCCCAGATATGGGCCGGCGCGCCGCCCAGCGTCACCCGCGTCTCGCCGCTCGCCACCGAACGCGTGAGCAGCACGGGGTTCTCGCTGACCCCGGCCCTGAGCGATCCGCCGGCCCCTGCCATGAACAGCACAGAACATAGCGAAGGCTCGCAGTTTTCCCCGATCCTGTCCACGACCGCGCGGACCGGAGCTGGCATCCCGGCCGGCACGGGCACGAGGTTCTCGTCGAGGATGCAGTAGAGCGCATCCTCGCCCGTGGTGGAGGTGAGCAGAAGCCGGAGGCCCGGCCATGCGGATACCGGGTCGATCTTTTGGATGATCGAAAGCGGATCGGAAATGTCCGTTCCGCCCCAGCCGAGGCCGGGACTGGCGACCTGGAAGTAGCGGCCGGGCGTGGATTTGCGGCCGCGCACGCGGATGCCGGCCGCCCGCATGCCCAGCACCTTGCCGGCCTGATGCTCGGTCAGCACGCCCGTGATGTGGTCGTCCACCACGATCACCTCGTCCAGATGGCCGAGCCATTGCCGCGCGAAGATGCCGATCGTGGCCGAGCCGCAACCCACCCGCATCCGTTCCTCGGGCTTGCCATCGACGATAGGGGCCGCGTTCGCCTGCACGATGACGCTGTGCCCGCCGGGAATGCTCATCTCCACCGCTTCGCCGGAGCACAGCTTGAGCAGCGCCTCGCAGGTGACGTTGCCCTCCTTCTTCGAGCCGCCCGTGAGGTGGCGCACGCCGCCGATGGACAGCATCTGCGAGCCGTACTCGGCGGTCGTGACATGGCCGACCTGCTCGCCCGCGACCATGATCGGCGCGGCCTCGGGCCCCAGATGCCGATCGGTGTCGATCTTCACCTTGACGCCGCAATAGCTGAAGATCCCCTCCGTCACGACAGTGACCGTGTCGACGCCCTCATGTTCCGAAGAGACGATGAACGGCGCGGGCTTGTAGTCCGGATAGGTGGTGCCCGAGCCGACGCCGGTGACGAAGGTGCGCGACGGATCGAGCGCGGCTCCATCCCATTCGGCTCCGACGAACTCCACGAGCCTGCCGCCCGCCTCAGCCGTGCGCTGCATCAGCACCAGCGGGTCGGTGCGGACCAGATGCCCATCCTCGTTGGCATAGCGCGCGCAGGCCCCGGCCCGCCCCGGCCTGATGCGGCACAGCACCGGGCAGGCATCGCAGCGAACGATGCCGTCGCCCTCGGCGGCACCGAGCTTGGCCGAGCGCGCGGCGGTGGAGAATGGATCGCTCATAACGGCAGCTCCCGCGAAGGATGGTTGCCTGCCCTTCGCGCCCCCCAACTCCCCTCATCCTGAGCTTGTCGAAGGAAGAGGGCTCCAGGGTCTGCGATCACTGAAGCTCCTCCTTCGACAGGCTCAGGATGAGAATCGAGGACGGCAAGGCTGAAGAGAGGTGCCGTGGTTGCACCAGCGAACCGAGCCGTCATCGCGAGCGCAGCGAATCGACCCAGCCTCGCGCCCATCGCTGCTGGCTGGCCATGCTGCGCTAGCGATGACGGATACAAAGCCATCAACCCTTCTCCCTCAGCGCGGCCCAGATGCGGTGCGGCAGCGCGGGCGCCTGCGTCACGCGCACGCCGCAGGCATGGCGGATGGCCGAGAAGATGGCTGGCGCGGTTGCGACCAGCGCCGGCTCGCCCACGCCCTTGGCGCCGAACGGGCCGGTCAGTTCCGGGTCCTCGATCAGATAGGTCTTGATCGGGGGCATGTCGCCGGTTGTCGGGATCAGGTAATCGTGCAGGTTCTCGGTGCGTCCGGGGATGAACTCCTCCATCAGCGCCAGGCCCAGCCCCTGCGCGATGCCGCCATGGATCTGGCCTTCCACCAGCGTCGGGTTGATGGCCCGCCCCACATCATGCGCCGCCACGATGTT
>JAIXZF010000077.1 GCA_027489835.1 Hyphomicrobiales bacterium | reverse complement strand
GTCGAGGCGTTCTACCTGACGGCCCAGGCCGACAGCTTCACCGGGCAAAGCGGGCAGAACTTCGTCTTCGCTGGCGAGGGAACCGACTTCCTGTTCGGCGGCGCCAACGCCAATGACTGGCTGTTCGGCGAGGGCGGGGCCGACCTCATCTCGGGCGGCAATTTCGACGATCTGCTCTCGGGCGGCGCCGGCAACGATACCTATGCCTTCGCGAGTTGGGTCGGCAACGGCTTCGACTCGATCCTCGACTTCGAAAGCGTCCAGGACAAGTTCCAGCTCACCGGATCAGGGTTTGGCCTTGCTCCCGGCACCATTTTCACGGCCGGCGTCAACTTCATCGCAGCAGGATCGCCCTTCGCGAACAGCGCGCAGGGAACGATCCTCTACGCCACGGGGCTCGGCATCCTCTACTACGATCCCGACGGCTCGGGCGCGGGCGCCGCCATTGCGCTCGCGCAGATTGCCAACGCGCCGGCCATGGCCCCCGGAGACTTCGTCGTCGTGTGAAGAGGGAGGGCCAAAGTCAGCCCTGGTTCTTCAAAGAAAGGCCCGTCCGCCTGTGCGGGAGCGACCCCTATCTGCGCCCTGTGGACGACCGCAAAGGCCGGCGGCTCGCTGCCGGCTCGGCGATCGATGGGCCGGAGCACGCCGATCCCATCATCAGCGGATGCATATGCCAAGCCGTTCGAGCGCCTGGCTCGAAGGTCACCACGGCGTCGCCGATGCGAGCCGGCGCCCAGCCGTGAAACCACGAATGGACGCGGCCATTTGGGCACGTGCTGGCGATGGTGGATTGAGGCGGGCGATGGCGTCGCCCGTCCCGGCCAGACACGCTCCGCCCCTGATCAGGGCATCTCCGATCCCCATGCGCCGACACGTTCGCTCGATGTCGGCGCAGGCGATAGCAGGATTTGTTCAGGCCACGTCGGGCAGCCTGTCGATCAGCTTGTCGAGCGTCAGCGGATAGTCGCGCAGGCGGACCCCCGTGGCGTTGTGCATGGCGTTGGCGACGGCGGCGCCGACGCCGCAGATGCCCAATTCCGCCACGCCCTTAGCCTTCATCGGCGAAGACATCGGGTCGACCTCGTCGAGGAAGATGACGTCCTGATGCGGGATGTCGGCATGCGCCGGCACCTCGTAGCCCGCGAGGTCATGGTTGACGAAGAAGCCGCGGCGCGTGTCCACCTCCAGCTTCTCGGTCAGCGCGGAGCCGACGCCCATCGTCATGGCCCCGATCACCTGCGAGCGCGCCGCCTTCGGGTTGAGGATGCGCCCGGCGGCGCAGACGGCGAGCATGCGGCGCACGCGCGTCTCTCCGGTGAAGCGGTCGACGCCGACCTCGACGAAATGGCCGGCGAAGGTCGATTGCTGGAAACGCTTGGCGAGATCGCCGTATTCGATGAAGTCCTCCGCCATGAGGTCGCCACCGGCGGCGGCCTCGGCGAGCGACTGGCTACGGTTGCCCGATCGCACCTGGCCGTCCGAGAACACGGCATCGGCGGAGTTGATGCCAAGCCTCGTGGCCACAGCTTCCCGCAGCTTCATGCAGGCGGCGTAGACACCGGCGGTCGAATTGTTGCCGCCCCATTGCCCGCCCGATCCGGCCGAGGCGGGGAAGTCGGAGTCGCCGAGGCGGACATGCACCTTGTCGAGCGGAACGCCCATCATCTCGGCGGCTGTCTGGGCAATGATCGTGTAGGAGCCCGTGCCGATGTCGGTCATGTCGGTCTCGACCGTGACGCGGCCTTCGCGGTCGAGCCTGACCCGTGCTGCGGACTTCGTCAGCAGGTTGTTGCGGAAGCCGGCCGCCACGCCCATGCCAACAAGCCAGCGTCCGTCTAGGGTCTGCGCCGGACGCGGATTGCGGCGGGCCCAGCCGAAGCGCTCCGCGCCGAGGCGCAGGCATTCCACCAACTGGCGCTGGGAGAAGCGGCGTCCCGGGGTTTCCGGGTCCTCCTGGGTGTCATTGATGATGCGAAACGCGATCGGATCGATCCCGAGCTTCTCCGCCATCTCGTCCATGGCCACTTCGAGCGCCAGCATGCCAGGCGCCTCGCCCGGCGCGCGCATGGCGTTGCCCTCGGGCAGGTCGAGATGGGCGAGACGCATCGACGTGAGCCGGTTGGCGCCGGCATAAAGCAGCTGCGTCTGCGACACGGCGGTCTCGGGCTTGCCGTCGGCCAGGTTTCCGGAGGTGCTTTCATGCCCGATCGCCGTGATGCGGCCATCCGGTGTCGCGCCGATGCGGATGCGCTGGATCGTGGCGGGGCGGTGGGTCGTGTTGTTGGCGATGAGGGCGCGCGTCAGCGCGACCTTGACGGGCCGGCCAGAGGCCTTCGAAGCCAGCGCGGCCAGCACGGCGTCGGCGCGGATGAAGAGCTTGCCGCCGAAACCGCCGCCAACATAGGGCGAGTCGAGCCGCACGTTTTCGGGCTTCAGGCCGAAGATCTTCGCCACGGAGCGCTTGCCCCAGGCGATCATCTGGTTCGAGGTCCACAGCGTCAGCCGGTCACCCTCCCAGGCCGCGATGGAGGCATGGGGCTCCATCATCGCGTGGCTCTCGTCTGAGGTGGTATAGCGCTCGTCGAGCTTGACCGGCGCCGCGGTGAACGCAGCTTCGAAATCGCCGATGCGGTTCTCGGGCGGGCCGCCCGAGCCCTCGCCGCTGTCGCCCGGCACCGGGTCCGCGCCCGGCGCCTCGGCTTCGAGGTCGAACTTGCCGGTCTCCGCGACGTAATCGATTTTCAGCAGATGGGAGGCGGCCCGTGCCTGCTCGAAGCTCTCGGCCACGACCACGGCGACGGCCTGGTGATAGTGCTGGATCTCCGCGCCGCCGAACAGGAAGGCCGCGTTCATCATGCCGCGCTCAAGCCTCGGCGTGTCGAGCGTGGTGACGATGGCCACGACGCCCGGCGCGCGCCGGGCAGCCTCCTGATCGATGGCGGCGACGCGCCCCTTCGCGATCGCCGCTCCGACGACGTAGCCATAGGCCTGGTTAGGCGCCACGTCGTGCCGCTCATAGGCATAGGGCGCGGTTCCGGTGGTCTTGTACTTGCCGTCGATGCGGTCGGTGGGGCGCCCGACGACCTTGAGCTGGTCGATCGGGTTCTGGCCGGCGGGGCTGTCGAACTTCATGGCTCAGATCCTTGCTTCGTCGAGCACCGCGGCGAGCGTGCGCTCGGCGAGGCGGAGCTTGAAGGCATTGTCGTGCTGGGGCTTGGCGCCATCGAGCAGCACGGCGGCTGTTGCCCTGGCGCCTTTCGGCAACTCGGCCTCGGCCGCCTCGCGCCGCCAGGGCTTGTGCGCGACGCCGCCCAACGCCACGCGGCCCGATCCATCCGGCTGCAGCACCGCCGCGACCGATACGAGCGCGAAGGCGTAGGAGGCCCGGTCGCGCACCTTGCGGTAAAAATGCTTGCCGCCGATCGGCGGAGGCAGCGTCACGCCGGTGATGAGTTCGCCCGCTTCCAGCGCGGTTTCGATGTGCGGCGTTTCGCCGGGCACCCTGTGGAAATCGGCGATGGGAATCGACCGCATCTGCCCGTCCGGCTTCACCGTCTCGACCACGGCGTCGAGCGCGCGCAGCGCCACGGCCATGTCGGACGGGTGGGTTGCGATGCACGCCTCGCTGACGCCGATGACCGCGAGCCCGCGGCTGATCCCGCCGATGGCGGCGCAGCCGGAGCCGGGCGCGCGTTTGTTGCAGGGCTGCGCGGTGTCGTAGAAATACGGGCAGCGCGTGCGCTGGAGCAGGTTGCCGGCCGTGGTCGCCTTGTTCCTGAGCTGGCCGCTGGCTCCAGCCAGAAGCGCGCGCGACAGCACGGCATAATCGCGCCTGACGCGCATGTCGGCGGCGAGATCGGTGTTGCGGACCAGCGCGCCGATCCTGAGACCGCCATCCGCCATCGGCTCGATGCGATCGAGCGCGAGGTCGTTGACGTCGATGAGATGTGCCGGCGTCTCGATCTGCAGCTTCATGAGGTCGAGGAGATTGGTGCCGCCAGCGATGAACTTGGCTTCGGGCCTTTGGGCGACGGCGGCCGCAGCCGCGGCGGGCGTCGTGGCCCGCTCATAGGTGAACGGCTTCATGCCTGCCTCCCCACTTCGGTGATCGCCTCGACGATGTTGCTGTAGGCGCCGCAGCGGCAGAGGTTGCCGCTCATGCGCTCGCGGATTTCGGCCTCGGAGAGCGCGACCGGCGCTTCGAGATCGGCTGTGACGTGGCTGGGGATACCGGCCTTCACCTCCTCCAGCATCGCGACCGACGAGCAGATTTGCCCCGGCGTGCAATAGCCGCACTGGTAGCCATCATGCCGCACGAAGGCAGACTGCATCGGATGCAGCGCGTCGGGCTGGCCCAGCCCCTCGATGGTCGTGACTTCATCGCCCTCGTGCATCACGGCGAGCGTCAAACAGGACAGGATGCGCCGTCCGTCGACCATCACCGTGCAGGCGCCGCACTGGCCGTGGTCGCAGCCCTTCTTCGAGCCTGTGAGCGTCAGGTCCTCCCGAAGCAGGTCGAGCAAGGTGGTGCGCGTGTCGACGTCCAGCGCGTGGGGTCGGCCGTTCACGGTCAGCGATACGCGGGTGACCGTGTGCATCGGTTGCGACGATGGCGCTGCCGCGCCGGCCGCAGGCTGCGCCGGGGAAGGGATCGAGGAGGCCGCCAGTGCCGCTGCGCTGCCGCCTACGACGACATCGCGTCGATTGGGTTCGGATTCTCTGGTTGGTCTCATGGCGCATGCTCCGACGGTGTTAAAGTTCAGCATCGAGAATGGACGTGTCCGCGCCGGTGGCTGCACGCTGCCTGGTCGCGATGACGATCGGCATAGCCGAACGTGGTGAGGGCCAGGCCCGGCAATGACCCTTCGTCAGCGGGACGCGGTTATCGCCAGCGTTTTTGGAACTCTCGATTGCATCACACTCGTAAGTGCGCACAGGCGCGTCGGGTTCCGGCGCGCGCCTCAACTTC
>JAIXZF010000116.1 GCA_027489835.1 Hyphomicrobiales bacterium | reverse complement strand
ACGATGTCGACGACACCGTTGCGGATCAGGCCGAGGAACTCGTCGCGCCAGCGGTCGACGCAGAACGAATCCGACAGGGTGAGCGCCACGCGCGAGCCCGCGGCGTGGGCGATCTCGGAGGCCTTGCGGAACGCTTCCTTGGCGGCCGGCGGATCCCACAGATAGCCTTCGAGATAGACGATCGCGGAGGCGCGGACGAGGTCGGCGTCGACGTCGCCGGTCGTGAGGCCTTGGCAGGCGCCGAGATAGGTGCTCATCGAACGCTGGCCGTCGGGGGTGACGGCAATCAGGCAGCGCGCAGTCGTCGGACCCTCGACAGCGTAGGCGGTGCCGTAGGCGACGCCTGCAGCGGTCAGGTCGTGCCGGTAGAGCCGGCCGAGTTCGTCGTCGCGCACCTTGCCGATGAAGGCGCCGGAGCCGCCGAGCGACGCCACGCCGGCGATGGTGTTGGCCGCGGAGCCGCCCGAGACGACACGGCCCGGGCCCATCGCGCCGTAGAGGGCTTCGGCCCGCGCCTCGTCGATCAGGGTCATGCCGCCCTTCTGGATGCCGTGCGCGAGGAGGAAATCATCCCCGGCCGTGGCGATGACGTCGACGATGGCGTTGCCGAGGCCGAGGACGGTGTTGGCTTGTGCAGTCATATCGCAGGCTCTCTGGGGCAGTTCCGGGCTGGTCCGCGCGGCTCTCGCATCCGGGGGCGGCAGGGTCAACCGTGCGCCGCGCCTCAGCCGGCCGATTTGTCGAGCAGCGCGGCCATGCGCGCCAGAGTCGCGGCATCGAGGTCGCGGATCTCGCGGGCGAGGCGATTGGCGAGGAGGGTGGCGGCGGGGTCGAGCCCGGCCGTGTCGATGACCACGCGCGGATCGGAGATGTCCGCCAGCTTGACCAGCTCGTCCGCGTCGTCCCAGATCACCCCGAGCGCGTGGATGACGCCCTGCACCAGCGCGAAGGTGGGGCGTCCGCGGCGGCCATGCTCCAGCGCCGAGACATAGGCGCTGGAAACGCCGAGGCGTTCGGCGAATTCCTGCTGGCTCATGCCCCGCAGCTTGCGCAGTTCCCGGACCCGGGCGCCGAAGGGCGTCATGCCGGCTCCCTCATGGTCCCTGCTCCTTGAGCCTGCGCAGGCGCACATACAGCGCGCCCGATCCGCCATGGGTGAGCGCGGCGTCCTCGAAGCCGAGCACCACCGCGCGCAGATCGGCCATCCTGAGCCAGTGGGGCACGACGCGCTTGAGCACGCCGCGCTCGTCGCCGCTGTCCGAGACGCCGGCCGCGCCCTTGCCGGTGATGACGAGGACGAGGCGCGCGCCGCCGCGCTGGCGGCCGTGCAGGAAGGCGCGGAGCCGGTCATGGGCCTCCGCCTGCCTTAGACCGTGCAGGTCGAGCACGCCCTCGAGCGGCTGCCGCCCCCGCTTCAGAGCGGTCAGCGTGCGGCGTTCGAGCGGAACCAGCGGGGCGAGAGCCGGCTTCGGCTCGGGAGGCACGGGAGCGGCCGGCCCGCCGCGCGTCGACGGCTTCGCCGACGGCTCGGCGGGTTCGGCCGGCTGCGGCGGCACGGGCGCGGCGCGGCCAGGAAAGGGCTTCACGGTTCGCGCGACATGGCTCCAGAGGACGACGTCCTCCTCGCTCAGGACCGGGCCGCGGCCACGCCGCTTCATGGCGGCGACGCCTTCGGCCACAGGACGATGGCCGAGACCGGGTGGCGGCTGAGACCCGCGATGAAGCCCGCCGCGTCGCCCGCGCCGTGGAACAGGTCGAAGCGCGCCGGACCGACGATGGCGGAGCCGGTGTCCTGGATGATGGTGAGGCGGTTAAGAGGCCGCGTCACGCCGCGCTCGGGGCCGGGCACGAAGCCGGAGAGCCAGAGCGGCAGGCCGTAGGCCCAGATCCCGCGATCCGCGGCGACGCTGCGGTGGGGGGTCAGAGGCCGCCCCGCGCCGCCGATAGGTCCTTCATGGGGCGAAAGCTCGTCCGCGGCGCGAAAGAACACGTAAGAGGGGTTGTTCCAGATGAAGGCGCGCGCGAAGGCCGCGTCCCCCTTCAGCCGCGCGACCAGCCGATCCATCGTCATCTCGGCCGGGGGAATGCCCTCGCGCTGCGAAAGGAGGCGGCCCAGCGAGACGTAAGGATGACCGTTGCGGCCGGCATAGGCTACGCGCCGGATCGAGCCGTCGGCCAGCCGCAGCCGCGCCGAGCCCTGCACCTGCATGACGAAGCGGTCCACCGGGTCGCGCAGCCAGGCGATGACGGGCCAGGCCCCGGCTTCACCGCCCTCCTCGATCTCGCGGCGGACCGGGAACGGCGCGAGCGTCCCGTCGGGCATCCGGCGCGCCGCCTGCAGGCCGGCGAGCAGCCCTTCGGGCCTTGCCGCGGCGTCCAGGGTCACGAGATCGGGCGGGCGGCCATGCAGCGCCACGGGAAATTCGTCCGTCCGAACCATCGATGCGGGGAATTCGGGTTCGAAATAGCCGGTGAGGAAGCCTTCGCCCTCGAGCGGCGCGATGCGGTGCGGCGTGAAGCGGGCCTCGAAGAAGCGGCGGGCCGCCTGCCGGTCAAGCGGGCCGAGTCCGGCTGCCTCGGCGCAGATGACGGCCAGGCCCGCCGGAGGCGATGCGCCCGCCCTGAGGGCCGGCGCCGGCGGACAGGTGACGAGGAAGGCCCGGAAGGCTTCGTCATGGGCATCCTCGGCCCAGAGCGGGATATCCGCGAAGGCGAGGGGCGCGATGCGCGCCGCCGGATGGGAAGGCGGCCCGCCGGCCTCTTCCGCCTCCGCACCAAGCGCGCCCGAAGCGAGGATCATGAGAGCCCCCAGCCAGACGCGCGCCCGGCTCACGCGCCGGCTTCGGTCGCCACCAGGATCCAGTTCGGATCGCGCGCGCCGACGGGGCGCGAGAAGGTCCAGGTCTCGCTGACGTCGATGACCGTGTCGGCGCTCCCGTCGACGAGTTCGCCGGCCTTGTTCTTCACCGAACTGATCAGCTTGGGCGAGAACTTGACCGTGACCATCGCGGTCTTGGCGCGCAACTCGGCCGCGACGATCTCGGCCTTGTCCATCGACACGAAGGTGGTTTCGGCGACCTCGCCCTTGCGCTCGCGCTCGGCGATGGCGGCGTCGAAATCCTCGAACACCTCCTTGGAGAGCAGGCCCTTCAGCGCCTTGCGGTCGCCGCGCGCGAAGCTGAGCACGATCATCTCGTAGGCGGCCTTCGAGCCTTCGAGGAAGCCCTTGGCGTCGAAGCCGCGCTCTTCGCGGGCAATGGCGTCGAGGCCTGTGGCGACGGGCGAGCCGGGCGCGGCGAGGCCGGCCCAGCGGAAAGGCTGCTCCGGGCCCGCATCGTTGGCGGCCGCGCCGGGCAGGCGGATCACGTTGCCTTCGCCGCCGGCCGGAGGGGCAGGCGCCTTCTTCTGGAAGATGTCGGCGGGCGGCTGCTCGTGGCCGGTCTTCTGGCCGAGGACGGAACGGAGCTTCCACGCGACGAAGACCGCCAGCGCGATGAAGACAAGGGTGAAAAGGTCGAACTGCATCGTGTCGTCTTATCCCGCCTGCGAACGGCGCCCCGTTCCAGCCATGGTGGGGTCCCGAGGGCTGATATGGTGTGTCAGCGTCGTAACATCGAGTGGCGAGGGTCACAAGGCGGCAGGCCCGGCGCGGGTGCGGGCCGAACGACGCGGACGGCCCCGGGCGGATCGATTTCTTGTGAGCCGCGCCGGATCGTGCTAGCCGCCCTGCGCAACGGGTCGGAACGGGCGCATGCCCCAAGACGATCCCGAAACGTTCAACCCCCTCATTCGAGACGGCGACCTATCCATGGCCAATGACGCAACCAACGGCGCAGCGCAGGGCGCCCAGGCATCCCTGACCGCGCTGGTGCAGTATGTGAAGGATTTCTCCTTCGAGAATCCGAACGCCCCGCGCGTGTTCGGCCAGCAGCAGCAGAGCCCGCAGATCCAGCTCCAGGTGAATGTCGGGGCTTCGCAGCTGAGCGAGACCGATGTCGAATCCGTGCTGACGCTCGAGGGCAAGGCCGAGATTGGCACCGACACGCTGTTCGTGTTCGAGCTGTCCTATGCCGGCGTGTTCCGCATCACGGGCGTCCCGGCCGAGCACATGGCGGCGGTGGTGATGATCGAGTGCCCGCGGCTGCTCTTCCCGTTCGCACGGCAGATCGTCGCGGACGCCGTGCGCAATGGCGGCTTCCCCCCGCTCTACATCGATCCGGTCGACTTCGCTGCCCTCTACCAGCAGCGCGTCGCGGAGACGCAGGGCGCAGGCGCGCCCGCTCCGCTCTCCTGAGGACGGTTCGCGGCCGGCTCAGCCGGCCGCATCCTCCACCACGGCGGGATAGTCGCGCCACAGCGCCGACGGCCCGAGCGTGGCGATGAAGCGCGCATGGGCCTGCCGGTCTTCCGGCGTGAGCCTCGACGGCAAGGGCGCGGGGCGCTGCAAAGCGCGGCCCTGGACCGGGGAGCGCCGCGGCCCCGGCGACGAGCCGGCCGCCGGCGCGGTCAGCCCGAAATCCGCCTGACGGCCACCGAGGAGCTCGATGTAGACGTCCGAGAGGATTTCGGCGTCGAGCAGCGCGCCGTGCTTGACGCGCCGGGAGGTGTCGATGCCGTAGCGCGAGCAGAGGGCATCGAGGCTGTTGGAGGCGCCGGGATGCTTGCGGCGCGCCATGGTCAGCGTGTCGATGACGAGTTGGCTCTGGATCGGCGGCTTGCCGACGCGCGCGAACTCCATGTCGAGAAAGCCGACGTCGAACGGCGCGTTGTGGATCACCAGCCGCGCATCCTTGATGAACTCCACCAGTTCATCCGCGATGGCCGCGAAGATCGGCTTGTCCGCGAGGAAGGCGTCCGACAGCCCATGCACCGCGAAGGCGCCCTCCGACATGGGCCGCTCGGGGTTGAGGTAGACATGGAAGCTGCGGCCGGTGATGCAGTGGTTGATCAGCTCCACGCAGCCGATCTCGACGACGCGGTCGCCGTTTCGCGCGTCCACGCCGGTGGTTTCGGTGTCGAGCACCACTTCGCGCATCATGGCAGTTCTGGCCTCAGGGTCGGGTCTCCGCCGCACGCCCCGAATCGGGCGGCGCGAGCGCATCCACGATAGCGCGAACCTGCGCCCGCGCGGCATCCAGCCCGTGGCTGGTGTCCACAATGAAGTCGGCGCGGGCGCGCTTGTCCGCGTCGGGCATCTGGCGGGCGAGGATGCCCTCGAGCCTGGCCGGCGTCATGCCGGGGCGGGCCAGCACGCGGGCGCGCTGCACCTCGGCCGGCGCGGTCACCACGACGACCTTGCCGCAGCGGGCGTCGGCGCCGGT
>JAIXZF010000467.1 GCA_027489835.1 Hyphomicrobiales bacterium | reverse complement strand
GCGACGGCGGCGAGCGCCATCCCCGAGACGCGGCTGGCGCCAAAAGTCAGCCTGTTTTCACCCATTGCCTCACCCCATCGAATCGACGGCGTCCAGTGAGGTGATTTCGGTGCCGACGTGCGGCGAAAACACGGCACGTTCCTGTCCCAAATTCGACCCGAGCAGCTATTCCTTACGGGAATCTAAACATTCCATGCACTGCACGCATGTCGACCATCGATTATGGCCCCTCAATAGACGGAAACGCATGGACTATGTAGGGGATGTTGCAGCGCACAAGGCGCGCCACGTCATTCGATACCCCAGGAGCCCATCATGTTCATCGCCGGCATCGTCGCCAAGGTTCAGTCCTATCTCCGCTATCGCGAAACCGTCCGCGAGCTGTCCAAGCTCACCGACCGCGAGCTGGACGATCTGGGCATCGTCCGCAACGACATCGCCTCGATCGCCCGGCATTACGCCGCTGCCTGATCGCACGAGGCGGACCGCGGCGCGAGCCGCCCGCCTTGCCCACCGACATGAAGAACCCGCCTCTTGGCGGGTTCTTGCGTTTTGGCGCCTTCGAAGCGGAGAATCGGGTTTGCAGATCGCTGCGCTTTGACTAGGCAGTGACCATGGCAAAGCCGATCCTGCCCCGCCCCGACGCGCCGAAGCCGAGCGCCGACACCGCCCGCTTCGAGCGTGCCGCGACGCTGAAATCAGACGTGTTCTCGACCATCGACCGCGGAGTCTGGCGCAGCGGGGCGGCGGAGCTGCCGGCCATCCGGCGGGACCTTACCACCGCCCGCTGGTGGGCGGTGCCGCTCGCCTGGCATTTCGGCCGCCGCGAGCGGGAGGCGCTGGCGCGGACCTCCGGCATCAGGGGCGTGCCCATGCTCCACGCTGCCGGCGACGGCGTCATCATCCGCGGCTTCATCGAAGGCCTACCGTTCCAGATGGCCAAGCCGCATGCGCAGGCTCGGCTGTTCAGCGATGCCAAGCGCCTGCTGGCCGAGATGCGCCGCGCCGGCGTCTGCCACAACGACCTCGCCAAGGAGCCGAACTGGCTGGTGACGCCAGACGGGCTTGCCGCCGTCACCGATTTCCAGCTCGCCAGCGTGCACCGCCGCCGTGGGCGGCTGTTCCGGCTGCTGGCGCACGAGGATCTGCGCCACCTGCTCAAGCACAAGCGCAAGTACTGCCCGGAGGCGATCACGGCGGGCGAACTGCGCATCCTCAAGCGCAAGAGCCTGCCGTCCCGCATCTGGCTGATGACGGGCAAGAAGGTCTACAAGCTCATCACGCGCGACATCCTCGGCGTGCGCGACCGCGAGGGCGGAGGGCTGCGCCTGCACCGCGAGGCGCCGCGCATGGAGGCCCTGGCCGCCACGCTGCCGGGCGTCACCGGCGCCGCCATCGTCGGGTATCCCTATCGCCGCAAGGGCGTTGGGCTCTACGCCTTCATCGAGAGCGATGCCGCCAGCGCGGCCGATATCGCCGCGGGGCTCAAGGCGCGGGATCCCGCCGCGCCGCCGGAACTCATCCAGATCGTGCCCAGGCTGCCGCGGCGCGCGGACGGCACGGTGATGACGGACGTGCTGTCGCTGATCGCCACAAACCAGATCGACCTGCTCTCGCCGCTGATCGCGACCGCGCTTGGAGAAAAGGCCGCGATCGAGCGCATCGTCGAAGGCAGGCTGAATGTCACCGACCGCTCGATCAAGGGCGTGTAGGCGCGGCGAAGCCGTGCGCGATCCCGGCCATGGCGACGCCCGGCCGTTGCCTCGGCGCGCTGGCCGGACTATCTGGCCAGCATGAGCATCGAACCCATTCACGTCATCGGCGGCGGCCTCGCCGGATCCGAAGCCGCCTGGCAGATCGCCCAGGCCGGCGTGCCTGTCATCGTTCACGAGATGCGGCCGGTGCGCGGCACCGAGGCGCACAAGACCGACGGGCTGGCCGAACTGGTCTGCTCCAACTCCTTCCGCTCCGACGACGCCTCCACCAACGCCGTGGGCCAGCTCCACTGGGAGATGCGCGCGCTCGGTTCGGTCATCATGGCCAAGGCGGACATCAACCAGGTTCCGGCCGGCGGCGCGCTCGCCGTCGACCGCGACGGGTTCTCGGCGGCGGTGACGGCCGCGCTCGAGAGCCATCCGCTCATCACGATCGACCGGGCGGAGGTCGCGGGGCTGCCGCCAGAGGCGTGGAGCTCGGCGATCGTGGCGACCGGCCCCCTCACCTCGCCGGCGTTGGCCGCCGCCATCGCGGAGCTGACGGGCGAGAAGGAACTGGCTTTCTTCGACGCCATCGCGCCCATCGTCTATCGCGAGAGCGTGGACATGAGCGTGGCGTGGTTCCAGTCGCGCTACGACAAGGCGGGTCCCGGAGGCACGGGCGCGGACTATCTCAATTGCCCGATGAGCCGTGAGCAGTACGATGCTTTCATCGACGCGCTGCTGGCGGGCGACAAGACGAGCTTCAAGGACTGGGAGGGCACGCCCTACTTCGACGGCTGCCTGCCGATCGAGGTGATGGCGGAGCGCGGGCGCGAGACGCTGCGCCACGGGCCGATGAAGCCGGTGGGCCTGACCAATCCGCATAACCCGACCGTCAAGCCCTACGCCATCGTGCAGCTCCGCCAGGACAACGCGCTCGGAACGCTGTTCAACATGGTCGGCTTCCAGACCAAGCTGAAATACGCCGAGCAGACGCGCATTCTCCGGATGATCCCCGGCCTCGAGAACGCCGAGTTCGCGCGGCTGGGCGGGCTGCACCGCAACACCTACCTCAACTCGCCAAAGGTGCTGGACGCCACGCTGCGGCTGAAGGCGATGCCCAGGCTGCGCTTCGCGGGGCAGATCACGGGCTGCGAGGGCTATGTGGAGAGCGCGGCCATCGGGCTGATCGCCGGGCGCATGGCGGCGGCAGAGCGGCTCGGCAGCGACTTTGCGATTCCGCCCGCCGAAAGCGCGCTCGGGGCGCTGCTCAATCACATCACCGGCGGCCACATCGTCACGATCGACGAGGGACCGCGCTCGTTCCAGCCGATGAACGTCAATTTCGGTTTGTTTCCGCCGATCGAGGCGGCGATGAAAAACGCTGACGGAAAGCGTCTGCGTGGTCCCGACAAGGCCCTGGCCAGGAAACAGGCCCTCACCGCCCGGGCCAAGGCGGCCTTGAAGTCGTGGTCGCAACAGACCACGGGCGTCACCCCTGAGCGCCCGCAGGCTGCGGAGTGATCAGCCGTCGAGAACCTTGAGGTTCGCCGCAACGGCCTTGCCGGTGCGCTTGTCCGTTGCAATCTCGAAGCTGATCTTCTGGCCGTCCTTCAACGGCGCGCAGCCCGACCGCTCGACGGCGCTGACATGGACGAAAACGTCCTTGCCGCCATCGTCAGGCAATATGAAGCCGTACCCTTTCGTTGCGTTGAACCACTTCACAGTCCCAGTCATCATTCATAAACCCTTTCCGTAGCAGAAGCGCTCCGTCGCGTCGCTTCTGATCCACGGACGGCCGCCGCCGCCCGCGGCGATCGAGGTCAGGGCTGGAATGTGCATGGCGGCGCCCCGCACCCCCCAAGAGCCCCCTCACGATACGCCACTGAAAAATAACCGGCCGATTTAGGCGCAATCAAGACGAAAGCGGCATGACCCAAGGGAAAGCAATCAATGCATGGCCCGACGGGCCTGCCGCCACAAAATCCACTGCCTTCGCCACTGCGGAGACTGGATGACGCTGGTATAAGGGTCGTAAGCGCTCTTTTCCATCGCACTCAAATAGCCCTCGACGAGCGCGACGGGCAGGAAGGCGGGCACGATGGCGGGCGGGATGGTGCCGCGGAGCCTGCGGGTCGCCTCGAGATGGCGCCGGGCCAGCGCCTGCATGTCCCGCAATGCCGCGTTGACGCCCGGGCCGCCTCTGCCGGACACGACGTCGTCGCGGGTCGCGCCATGGCGAGAGAGGCAATCGCCCGGAACATAGACCTGGCCGCGCATCGCGTGCCACGGAAAGGCGCGCAGCAGCCCGGTGACCGCATAAGCGACGCCGGCATGGCCCGCCGCCTCGGCCGCGCCGGGGTCCGCACCGCCGGCCAGGATGAGGCTGCCCAGGCGGATCAGGGCCGAGCAGGTCTCGCCGCAATAGCCCTCGAGGTCGCCCTCGGTGGGCATCGGGTCATCGTAGAGATCGAAGACGCGCGCGTCGATCAGCGCGACGAAGGGCTCGCGCGGCAGGCTGAAGGCCTCGATCGTGGTCAGCAGCGCCGCCGCGACCGGGTTCGACATCACGTCGCCCCGCGCCTCGCCCATGACGAGGTCGCGCCACCATTGCAGACGCACCTCGCCCGGCAGAGGGTCGGACACGACCTCGCGGACGCGCGCCACCTCGAAGCTGAAGGCATAGAGCGCGAACAGATGCGGGCGCTTGTCGGCAGGGCCGAACAGGGTCGCGAGGTAGCGATCCTTGTCGACGTCGCGGATCAGCGCCTCGCAGTAGCCGTAGGCCTCCTTGAGGTCCGGCGTGGGCGCAAGCTGGGATGGCCGTGTCTGGAGAGACATCGTGCGGCTTCCGGGTCGACAGAACGAGGGGTGGTGCTCACGGGTAACTGTGGCGCGAGGCCGGGAGTTCAATCAGTCACTCGACCGAAATCAGCGCCGCAGCGATCTTGCGTCCCTCGGCCACAAGGATGTTGTAGGTGCGCGCGGCCGGCGGCGTCGTCATCAGTTCGGTCGCGATGCGCAGTTCGCGGAAGCGCCAGCGCAGCGCCTCGGGCAGCGGCCGCAGGTCGATGCCCGTGCCGATGAGCAGCAGTTCGATGGCCTCAGCCTCGGCGAAGACATCGGTGAAGTCGGCGCCGCGCCAGGGTTCACGGTCCCGCGCAGCCCAGGCCTTGACGCCCGAAGGCAGCATCAGGATCGATCCCTTGTGGCTCATATCGGCGAAGCGGAAGCCGCCCGCGCCATAGGCGTCGATCAGATGGCGGCCGGGAACGAAGCCGTCATAGCGCGCGCCGTCCGCCACCCGCGTCAGGCCCTCGCCTTCGCGGCGACGGGCTTCGGCGCCTCGACGGCCTCGTCCTTGCCGGCCTCGCCGCTGCCCGTCTTCAGGCCGAGATAGATCAGGATCGGGGCTGCGATGAAGATCGACGAATAGGTGCCGACCACGATGCCGAACAGCATCGCCAGCGAGAAGGAACGCAGCACCTCGCCGCCGAAGATCGCCATGGCGAGCATGGCCAAGAATGTTGTCGTGGCGGTGATGACCGTGCGCGACAGGGTCGAGTTGATCGCGATGTCGATCACCTCGTACAGATGCAGCTTCTTGTATTTGCGCAACATCTCGCGGATGCGGTCGTAGACGACGACGGTGTCGTTCAGCGAGTAGCCCAGGATGGTGAGGATCACCGCGATCGACGTCATATCGAAGCTGAGCTGCATGACGACGAAGAAGCCGATCGTCAGCACGATGTCGTGCAGCGTCGCGACCACTGCGCCGATGGCGAACTGCCACTCGAAGCGGAACCAGAGATAGATCAGGACGCCCAGGATGCCGACGATCACGCCGAGCGTGCCGTTCTGGACGAGTTCGCCCGAGACACGGGGGCCGACCACCTCGACGCGGCGGAACTCGTAGGCTTCGCCGAAGTTCTCGCGGAGCTTGGTGACGACGTTCTGCTGGGCGCGCTCCTGCTCCGCGGCGGTGGGCGCGGTCTGCAGCTCGATGCGCAGCAGCAATTCGCGCGGCGAGCCGAACTCGGCTACCTCGACGGAGCCGAAGCCCAGCGCGTTCGAGCGGTCGCGCACGTCCGAAATGTTGGCGTTGCCGGTCTTCGCCTGCAACTC
Source organism: Hyphomicrobiales bacterium (assembly GCA_027489835.1). Classification (GTDB taxonomy): domain Bacteria; phylum Pseudomonadota; class Alphaproteobacteria; order Rhizobiales; family Beijerinckiaceae; genus Allobosea. Next base: position 2,962 of record JAIXZF010000467.1, on the reverse strand, counting down.
GACGAGGGTGCCGCCCTTGAAGTCGATGCCGAAATTGACGCCGATCGCGAAGAACGCGAGCACAGTCAACACGGAGAGCAGCGCCGAGAAGGGGAAGCTCACCGAGCGGAACCCCATGAAGGGGAACTTGGTGTCGTCCGGAATGAAGCGGAAGCGGATGGCCACGGCGATACCTCAGATCACGATCTTGGCCGGCCGGCGCCAGCGATACCAGCTTGCGATCATCAGACGGCTCAGGGTGAAGGCGGTGAAGACGGTCGTGAGGATGCCGAGCGACAGCGTGACAGCGAAGCCGCGCACCGGGCCCGAGCCGAGGAAGAACAGCACGACGGCCGCGATGAGCGTGGTCAGGTTGGCGTCTACGATGGTGCTCAGCGCCCGCTCGAAGCCGGCGTCGAGCGCCGAAATGGGCGAGCGTCCCAGCCGGGCCTCCTCGCGCACGCGCTCGTAAATCAGCACGTTTGCGTCCACCGCCATGCCCACGGTGAGCACGATGCCGGCGATGCCCGGCAGCGTCAGCGTGGCGCCGATCAGCGCCAGCAACGCGAGCAGCATCAACACGTTGACCGTGACCGCGAGCACCGCGACGACGCCGAAGAAGCCGTAGGTGGCGATCATGAAGGTGGCGACCAGCGCGGTCGCGAGATAAGAAGCGAGCAGGCCGGCGCGGATCGAATCCGCGCCGAGGCCCGCGCCCACGGTGCGCTCCTCGACGATGGAGAGCTTGGCGGGCAAGGCGCCGGCGCGCAGCAGGAGCGAGAGGTTGTTGACCTGCTCGACCGTGAACTGGCCCGATATCTGGCCCGAGCCGCCGGTGATCGGGGTCTGCACAACGGGAGCCGAGATCACCTCGTTGTCGAGCACGATGGCGAGCTGGCGGCCGACGCCGCGCGTGGTGGCGTCGCCGAAGCGCTGGGCGCCGCGGATGTTGAAGCGGAAATTGACGATGGGCTGCCCGGTGCGCTGGTCGAACGAGGCCTGCGCGTCGATCAGGTCCTCACCCTCGACGATCACGGAGCGCTCGACGGCGACCGGCGAGCCCGTATCGCGATTGCGCATCTGCTCCGTGTCGCCTCCGCCCGCCTCGGCCACGAAGCGGAACTGCAGCTTGGCCGTGCGGCCCAGACGTTCTTTGAGCTGCTGGGGATCGGTCAGCCCTGGCACCTGCACGAGGATGCGGTCGAGGCCCTGGCGCTGAATCGACGGCTCCTTGGTGCCGTCGATGTTGATGCGCCGCTCGATCACCTCGACCGTCTGCTGGCCGACGCGGCGAATGCGCTCGTTCAAACCGAGCTCGCTATAGGCCATGGTGATCTGGCCTTCGGGGCCTTCGGTGATGTCGATGGTCTGCGTTCCCGTAGGCCCGAAGATCTGCTGGCCGGCGGGCTGCGCCAGCTCCCGCAGCTTCGGCATGGCGCGGGCGCGGTCATCGGCCTGCGCGATGCGGAACTGCACCCCGCGCGGCTGCACTGCGATGCCGCCCTGCAGCGAGACGCGCTCCTCGCGCAGCACGCGGCGCACGTCGTCGCGCAGCTGCGTGGTCATCGAGCGGATCAGGTCCGCCCTGTCGATCTCGAGCAGCACGTGCGCGCCGCCCTGAAGGTCGAGGCCCAGCGACACGGCCTTCTGCGGCACCCAGGAGGGCAGCGCGCCGAACACCGATTTCCGCGTCGATTCCGGCATCAGGCTCGGCACCGCGAGCAGGCAGCCAAGCAGGCTGGCCAGCACGATCAGGATCGCTCTGAAGCGGGAAATGCGCATCATGGGCTTGGCAGCCTCTTCTCTGGAGACGCCGGCCAATGGCCAGGCGTCACGGCGTCATCCGGGGCATTCCCGCCCGCTCATCGGGCGGGCGCGGCGGGCGCCCGAAAGCGCCGCCGCTGTGGGCTCAGGTCTTGGCGGCTTCCTTGACGGGCTCGCCCTTGGCGCGAACGTCCTGCACCATGCTCTTGATGAAGCGGACCTTCACGCCATCGGCGATCTCGGCCTCGAGCTCGGTGTCGTCGATCACCTTCGTGACCTTCGCGATCATGCCGCCCGAGGTCACGATGGTGTCACCACGCCGCACGTTCGAGATCAGCTCGCGATGCTCCTTCATCCGCTTCTGTTGCGGACGGATGATGAGGAACCACATGATGACGAAAATCAGGATGAACGGCACGAGCGACATAAAAATGTCGGCGCCGCCGGCGCCGCCGGGCGCTTGCGCAAAGGCTGGGGTAATCACGAGAAGCACCTCACAAGGGGCATGGGGAAGTCGCGGCGGTTATAGAGATGGGCATGGCGAAATCAATCGCAAGCGCCTCGTCCTCTATAGCAAACGGCAGAAGGTTCAATGCGCAACATCGGCGCGAAGCTGGCGATTGACCGTTTCGCGCCCGCCCGCTTCTGGCTACAACCGGGCGCCCTCCTTCCAAGAACGAGACTTCATGACCGCGCAAGACCCCACCCTGACCCTGCTGGCGCGCATCGCCGACGCGCTGGACCGCATCGCCCCGCCGGCGCGCGGGACGGTCAATCTGACCGTCGCCGATGCCTTCGTCTGGCATGCGCGGGAGGCGCGGCTCCAGGCCGTGCCGAAGGTCAACCGCGTGGCGCTGGCGCTGCTCAAGGGCGTCGACCGCGTGCGCGACCTCCTGGCCGAGAACACCGAGCGCTTCGCCCGCGGCCTGCCGGCGAACAACGTGCTGCTCTGGGGGGCGCGCGGCATGGGCAAGTCCTCGCTGGTGAAAGCGATCCACGCCGACGTCAACGCTCGCGCGCTCGGCGAGCGGCCGATGAAGCTGATCGAGATCCACCGCGAGGACATCGAGAGCCTGCCCGCGCTGATGGGCCTTCTCCGCGCCGACCCGCACCGCTTCATCGTGTTCTGCGACGATCTTTCCTTCGACGCGGACGACACCTCCTACAAATCGCTGAAGGCGGCGCTGGACGGCGGCGTCGAGGGCCGGCCCGAGAACGT
>JAIXZF010000391.1 GCA_027489835.1 Hyphomicrobiales bacterium | reverse complement strand
AGCGGCGGGGCCACGATGGCGAAATGGCTCATGCCGGAGGCCTGGGTCAGCGTGCCGGCGCGTTGCGCGGCCACAGCGTCAAGACGCGTGGCTGCGACACCTGGTTCCGCCGGCCCCCGGCCATGGAACCGGCATGGGCACGCATCGTTGTGCAAGCATGCCAGCGCGCTCGTCCTCCAACCGCATCATCCTCGTCGGCGGAGGCCTCGCGAACGGGCTCATCGCCTATCGGCTCCTGCAGAAGCGGCCGGAGATCGACCTCATCGTCCTCGAACGGGGGGACAGCCTCGGCGGCAACCACACCTGGTCCTTCCACGAGACGGATGTGGAGCCCGAGACGCTGGACTGGCTGAAGCCGCTGGTCGTCCAGCGCTGGAGCGGCCAGTCCGTCGCCTTTCCCAGCATCGCCCGGCAGTTCACCACACCCTATTGCTCGATCAGCTCCGAACGCTTCCACGAGGTCGTGGCGGGAGCGCTGGGACACCGGCTGAGGCTCGGCGTCAGCGCGCGGCCGGCGACCGGCACCATCGTCGAGTGCGCCGACGGCGAACTGATCGACGGCGCTGCCGTGATCGACGGGCGCGGGGCGGTCAAGCGCCGCGGGCTCGAGCTCGGCTGGCAAAAGTTCCTCGGCCTCGAGGTCAGGACCGTCAGGCCGCACGGCGTCGAGGCGCCGGTGATCATGGACGCGGCGATCGAGCAGACGGACGGATACCGCTTCGTCTACCTGCTTCCCTTCGCGCCGGACCGGCTCCTGATCGAGGACACGCATTACAGCAACACGCCGCTGTTCGACCCCGACGGCTACCATGGCGAAGTGCTGGCCTATGCCCGGCGAAAGGGCTGGCAGATCGCCGAGATCGTGCGCAGCGAGCATGGGGCGCTGCCCATCGCGCTCGGCGGCCGGGTCGACGCGCTGTTCGAGGAGAACCCCCTGGTCGCGCGCTCCGGGCTGGCGGCGGGGCTGTTCCATCCCACCACAGGCTATTCGCTGCCCGATGCCGCGCGGCTGGCCGACCTCATCGCCGCCGAGCCGGTGCTCGACGCGCAGCGCCTGTCGCAGCTGGTGCGCACGCATGCGCTCAAGCTCTGGCGGCGGCGGCGCATCTACAGGCTGCTCAACCGCATGCTGTTCCATGCTGCGGACCCGGCAAGGCGCCACCATGTGCTCGCGCATTTCTACCGGCTCCCGCAGGATCTGGTGGAGCGCTTCTACGCCGACAAGCTGACCGCCTACGACAAGCTCAGGATCCTCACCGGCAGGCCGCCGGTGTCGGTGACGCGCGCGATCAGGGCGATGATGAACTCGCAGGCGCCCGAGGCGCAGGTTCTGGAGAGGCGGATATGAAGGCAGCGGTGATCGGCTCTGGCTTCGGTGGGCTCGCGCTCGCGCTGCGCCTGCAGGCCAACGGCATCCAGACCACGCTGTTCGAGGCGCGGGACAAGCCGGGCGGCCGGGCCTATGTCTACGAGGACAAGGGCTACGTCTTCGACGCGGGCCCCACCGTGATCACCGATCCGAGCTGCATCGAGGAGGTCTTCGCGGAAGCGGGGCGCAAGCTCTCCGATTATGTCGAGCTGATGCCCGTCTCGCCCTTCTACCGGCTGCTCTGGCAGGACGGGACAAGCTTCGACTACGTCAACGACCAGGCCGCGCTCGAACGGCAGATCGCCGCGCTGAACCCCGCCGACGTGGCGGGATACCGCGAATTCCTGCGCTATTCCGAAGAACTGTTCGAGGAGGGCTACGTCAAGCTCGGCTCGGTGCCCTTCCTCAGCTTCCAGGCGATGATGCGGGCGGCGCCGCAGCTGGTGAAGCTGAAATCCTGGCGCTCCGTCTACGGGATGGTCTCGCGCTTCATCAAGGACGAGCATCTAAGGCAGGCCTTCAGCTTCCATGCCCTGCTGGTCGGCGGCAACCCCTTCCATGCCTCCTCGATCTACGCGCTGATCCATGCGCTCGAACGCAAATGGGGCGTGTTCTTCCCGCGCGGCGGCACCGGCGCGCTGGTCGCCGGAATGGTGAGGCTGTTCGACGAGCTTGGCGGCGTCGTGCGCCTTTCCTGCCCGATCGAGAAGATCACCACCATCGGCGACCGCGCGACAGGCGTCATCGCGGACGGGATCGAGGAGAGCTTCGACCTCGTCGCCACCAACGCCGACGTCATGCACAGCTACGGCAAGCTGCTCGGCCACCACAAGCGGGGCCGCGCCGAGCACAGGCGGCTGTCGGACAAGCGCTTCAGCATGTCGCTGTTCGTGATCTATTTCGGCGTCCGCAAGACCTATCCGGGCCTGCAGCACCACACCATCCTGTTCGGGCCGCGCTACCGCGAGCTGATCGCCGAAATCTTCGCCGGCGAGGCGTTGCCCGACGATTTCTCGCTCTACCTGCACGCCCCGACGGTGACCGATCCGGCGCTCGCGCCCGATGGCTGCACGGCCTTCTACGTCCTCTCGCCCGTTCCGCATCTGGGCTCGGCCCCGCTGGACTGGAGCGTGGAGGGGCCGCGCTACCGCGACCGCATCCTCGGGGCGCTGGAGACGCAGCTCCTGCCGGGCCTGCGCGAGAACCTCGAGACCTGCCGTATCTTCACGCCCGACGATTTCCAGAGCCAGCTCAACAGTCATCTGGGCTCGGCCTTCTCGCTCGAGCCGATCCTGACCCAGTCGGCCTGGTTCAGGCCTCACAACCGGGACGACGTGATCCCCAACCTCTACTTCGTCGGCGCCGGCACGCATCCGGGCGCCGGCCTGCCGGGGGTCATCGGCTCGGCCAAGGCGACGGCCGGCGTGATCCTCGCCGATCTCGCGGCCAGGAGGGCGGCATGAGCGAGGCGGACGCCATCATGCGCGACGCCGGCGAATCCCTGCGCCATGGCTCAAAGAGCTTCAACGCCGCGGCGATGCTGCTCGACCCCGAAAGCCGGGACAGCGCCCGCCTGCTCTATGCCTGGTGCCGGCACCTCGACGATGTCGTGGACGGGCAATCGCTCGGGCATGGCCGGGTCGCGATGCGCGAGACGCCGAAGGCGCGCCTCGACGCGCTGCGCGCCGCTACCATCGCAGCGCATCGCGGCGAAGCGCAGGACGACCCGGTGTTCGAGGCCTTCCGCCGGGTCTCCGAGCGGCATGCCATCCCGCTGGCCGAGGCGCTCGCCCTGGTCGACGGCTTCGCGATGGATGTCGCCGGGCGCCAGTACCGGACCATCGAGGACACGCTCGACTATTGCTACCATGTCGCCGGCGTCGTCGGGCTGATGATGGGCCGCGTGCTCGGCGTCACCGATGAACGCATCCTCGACCGGGCCTGCGATCTGGGCCTCGCCTTCCAACTCACCAACATCGCGCGCGACATCGTCGAGGATTGGCGCATGGGCCGGATCTACGTGCCGGCGACATGGCTCGACGAAGCCGGGCTCGACCCGGCGCGGCTTGGCCGGCCGGAAAACCGGGAGGCGCTGAGCCGCGTCGCCATCCGCCTGCTCGATGCGGCCGAACCTTATTACGCCTCGGCGGAGATCGGGGTCGCGGCGCTGCCGACGCGCTCGGCCTGGGCGATCGGCACGGCGCGCGGCGTCTACCGCGCCATCGGGCGCCGCATCAGGCAGGCGGGAGCGCGCGCCTGGGACGAACGGGCGGTGGTGCCGGGCCGGGCCAAGGCGCGGCTGGCGCTGGCGGCGGGGGTGACCTCGCTCACCGGCGCCTTCCGGCGGCCTCAGCAGGCGGTCCGGTCGGACGAGCTCTGGTCGCGTCCCTGCTGAACCGGACTGCGCCCGGCGGCAAGCTGCCGCTTCAGCTCCTTGACGGGCGGCGCATACAGAAATCCGTAGGACACGGCGCCTTCGCGGCCCTCTGTGGCATGGTGCAGCAGGTGCGCCTGATACAGGCGGCGCAGATAGCCCTTGCGCGGCACGTGCCGGAACGGCCAGCGCTGATGCACCAGCCCGTCATGCACGATGAAGTAAAGCACGCCGTAGAGGGTCGCGCCGATGGCGATGGGCTGGAGCGGCCAGATCCAGTTGCCGCCCACGAAGACGGCGATGACGATGGCTGTGAAGACCACAGCGTAGAGGTCGTTGCGCTCGAAGGCGTGGTCGTGCGCCTCGTGATGGTCGCGGTGCAGACGCCAGCCCAGCCCGCCATGCATGACATGGCGATGCACGAGATAGGCGACGCCTTCCATGCCCGCGACGGACGCCAGCACGATCGCAAGGTCGAGGATCATGGCCGGGCCTCCCGGCGATGCCGGGGCAGCCGCCACCAGGGCACGTGCGGCGCGCTGTGATGCTCGTGGTGATAGCCGAAATGAAAGCAGGTGAGCAGCGAGAGCCAGTTCGGCAGGTCATGGCTGCGGCTGCGGTGCCGATCGGCGAAGGGTCCGTCCTCCTCGTGCCGATGCGGCCGGTAGGTGCCAAAATAGAAGAGCTGCGCTGCCGCGAGGAGGGCGGGCAGAGCCCAGAACAGCAGGAGGTTGGCGTAGGAGACGCCGAGGACGACCACGTAGAGGATCGACACCGCGCTCTGCACTGCCAGCTCGCGCCAGCCGACATAGCGGATGAAGAAGGTCGCGAACCAGGGCCAGAAGGCGCTCGGGTGATCGGCGTCGAAATCCGGGTCCTCGTCCGTTCCGGCGTGGCGGTGATGGGCGAAATGCTTGGGGATGAGCTTGTCGTAGCTGAAGCCGGCGTAGAGCAACAGGGCGAGGCGGCCCACCGCGCGGTTCACCCCCGGCTGGAACGGGGCGAGCGAGCCATGCATCGCGTCATGCGCGACGATGAACAGCCCGACCGACAGCCAGGTCTGCAGCGCGACGATGCCGATGGTGAGAAGCACGGGCGAGGAGGCGATGTCGAGGCCGAACACCGCGCCGACATGCACCGTCAGCCATGCGCCGATGATGAGCGCGGCGAGCGAAAGGCCGATGACGCGCTGGCGCGCGAAGGCGTCGCTGCTGCGGATGCCGATCACGTCGTCGTTCGGTATCCCGGACATCGGTCCTCCTAAAGCTGGACGAGATGGGCGAAGCTGGCACGGGCGAAGCCCGCCAGCGGATCGGCCCCGCAGCGCGCCCGCGCAAGCTCGGCGCAGCCTTTCTCGACATGGCCGAGAACGGCGTCGCGCGAGCCCTTCACGCCGAACAGGGTCACGATCGTGGTGCGGCCCTCATCCTTGCGCACGTCCTTCCTCGCAGCCTCCGGTGTCGACAATGCGTCGATCATGTCGTCCATCATCTGGAAGGCGTCGCCAAGATGGCGCGCGAACCCGCGCAGGGCGAGCCGGGTCCGGATGTCGGCGCGTGCGGCCAGCGCGCCGGCCTCGACGGCCGCCTCCATCAGAACGCCCGTCTTGGCGTGGTTGAAGCGGGCGATGGTTTCCGGATCGTCGACGCTGCCGCGGTCGCGAAGGTCGAACTCCTGTCCGCCAATGAGGCCGTTCGGCCCGACGGTCGCCGCGACCAGCGCGCACAGCGCGGCGCGCGTGCGCGCGTCGAGTTCGGAGCATCCAGCAAGGGTCGCATAGGCCTGATTGAGCAGCCCGACCGCGGCCAGCATGGCGATGTCCTCGCCGAAGGCCTTGTGGGTGGTGGGCTGGCCGCGCCGCATGGCCGCATCGTCCATGCAGGGCATGTCGTCGAGCACGAGCGAGGCGGCGTGGACCATCTCGATGGCGCATGCGGCGTCGAGGGCGCGCCAGTCGCCAAGGCCGCATTGGCGGGCCGTCAGCAGGGTGAGCAGCGGCCGCATCCGCTTGCCGGGCGCGAGCAGCGCATGGCGCATGGCGCGGTGCAGGCGATGGGGCGGCTTGTCGGCGGAGGGCAGGAGCTGGGCCAGGCGCTCGTCGACGCGCAGGCGCAAGGCGTCGATTACGGCAGGCGCGGCCCCGAGACCATCTCCGGGATCGTCCATCCGTTGGCCGGCTCTGTCGGCTCCTGGCCGTCCTTGCCTTGATGAATGGATCAGCGACACCCCAGCCTAACGCGCAAGGCGTTGAAAGGAGCCGCTGCCCCCGGCAAAATTTTCGTGAGCGGCGCCTGTCCTGGGCCTTGGTGGTCAGGTTGCGGACAGGGTCAGCCGGCGTCCGCCGAGCCGCGCGAAGCTGCGGGTGCGGCAGGTGAAGACGATGACCTGCTGCCGCGCCGCCGCGCGGGACAGGGCGTCGAACATCCGCTCGATGCGGTCGTCGTCGGCGTAGACGAGCGCGTCGTCGAGCACGATGGGGACGGCGAGGCCCCGCTCCGCCAGCAGCGAGCCCATGGCGAGGCGGGTCAGCACGGCGATCTGCTCCTTGGTGCCGTCCGAGAGCAGTTCGAAGCGCTCGCGCGCCGCGCCGGACCGCGCGATCCCGCTGACAGCGTAGCGATCGCCCAGATCGAGCTCAGCGGCCGGGAACAGGTCCGTCAGGAAGGGCTTGAGATGGCGCTTGATCGGCGCGTTCAGCCGCTCGCGCTGTTCATCCTGGCAGGAGGCGATGGTGTCGTGCAGGCGCCTGAGCACGTCGACACGGTGCTGCCGGCGCGCGGCCTCGCGGCGCCAGAGAGCCAGCTCGTCCTCGAGCGCGGCTGCTTTCTCGCCAAGCCCCTCGGCCCCGGCGTTCTGGATCTGGCCCTCGAGATGGGCGATGGCGACGTCGAGGTCACGGATCGCGTCGAGCCGCCGCGCTCCGGCGTCTCTCAGGCGGGCGACGCGGTTGCCCAGCCGCTCGATCTCAGCAGCGTCGGGAGTCGAACGGCGCAGGGCCTCGAGCTCCTCGGTCCGGAGGGCGAGCGCCCGCGCCGCGCGCGTGGCCTCGGCGGCCGCGGCCTCCATGCGGCCCGCGCGCTCGGTGTCGGGCAGGAGCGCGAGGTCGCCGGCGAGGCGGCGCTCGATCCCGGCCTTGCCCGCATCCAGCCCGCCCCGTTCGCGCGCCGCGGCGTTCAGGGCCGCGTTGGCGCTGTCCTTCAGCCCGTCGAGCCTGGCGCGGGCCACCCGCGTCTCGGCCCTGCGGGCTTCAAGGAGCGCTTGCCGGCGCTCGATCTCGGCGGGCTCGGGCGGCGTCGCGAGGCCGGCCTGCGCCAGCGCGCGCGCCGCCTGCACGTCGATCCGCGTGATGTCGGCATCGAGCCGCGCGATGGCCCCTGCGAGATCCTTCGCCCCCGCGTCGAATGCCTCGAGGCCGGCGATCAGGCTGGCGCGGTCGCTTACCAGCGCGCGCCGGGCCTCGCCCATCTGCCTCAGCCGAGCGGTACCCGCGGCCCCGCAGCGCGCGAGCAGGCTGGCCAGCTTCGCCTGAGCTGCGCTCCGCGCTGCCTCGTGGTCCGCGCCAAAGCCGGGCGGCGGCAGCACGGCGATGCGGACGCGGCCAGCGACGACGATGTCCACCGGCGTGGTCACCGACCGGCTGACCGGCCCGGTGACGGACTCGCCGCCCAGCGTCACGCCGTCGATATCGGCCACCAGTGGCTCCAGGGCGATGCGCGCAGCGCCCGCTTCAAGGCGCACAGCGGCGCGGTCGAGTTCACGCTCGACGGCATCCAGTGTCTGCAGCGTTTCGACATCGGCAGGGTTGCCGGCCAGCGCGCCGTCGATGTCGGCCAGCCTGGCGCGCAGGGCCTCCAGCGCGTCGCGGCGTGAGGCCAGCCTGTCGCGGCCCGCCAGCGCGGCGGCGGCCGCCTGGAGCTCGCGGTCGCGGGCCATCTCCGCCTCGTCCGCCTCGACCGCGGCGTCGAGCGCGGATAGCTGGGTCCGGGCGGTCGCCAGCTCAAGCGCGGCCTTGCGCTCATCTTCCTCCAGCGCGGCCAGTCGCAGGGCGAGCGCCGCGTGACGCCCGCGATCATCGTCGATCCGCGCCGCGCGTTCGGCCAGTTCGGCCGCGGCGCGCTCGGCCCCCGCCAGCGCAGCCTCGGCGGCCTCGAGCCGGAGCGCGACGGGCGCCAGCTTCTCCTGCGCCTGCCGTGCCGCCAGAAGCTCGGCCTCCGCCGCCTCAAGGTCGCGCCGCAGCGCCTCGCCCTCGGCCGGGTCGGCCAGCGCCGCGCGCTGCCGCCGCTGCCCGGCGAGGCGGCTCATCTGCTCGTCGACCGCCGCCAGCCGGCCTTGCGCCTCGGCCAGCGCCCGGCCCAGCGCCTCGCACTGGTCGAGCGCCTCCTTCAGCTTGCCGCCGGTCTTCGGCAGCTTCTTCTCGGTCAGCTCCTGCCCGATGTCGCGCGCGAGGTCGGCCAGCATCGTCCTGGCGCGTTCGCCCCCGACCATGGCGCCCACCTCGGCCTCGATCGCCGCCCCGAGCGCACCGCTGGCAGCATCGCTCGGCTGGGGCAGATGGAAGGAATGGCCCTGCGCCACCCAGAGCAGGCCGAAGGCGGCCTCGTCGACCGAACGGCCCGAGCCCGGCATCACGCCCAGCAGGCGCCACAGCTCCTCGTCAGCCTCGGCGTTGCGGGCGATCTCGACGCCGCCGCGTCGGAGCGAGGCGCTGGCGCCGCGCAGGAACTGCTTGCGCACCTCATAGGCCGAGCCGTCCTTCTCGAAGCGAAGGGTGACGACGAGGGCCAGCGAGAGCCCGTCGGAGCCGAGCTGCCGCAGCGCCTCGTTGCGGGCGCTGTGCCGCTCGAACAGGCAGGCCCGCAGGGCGCGGAAGAGCGTCGATTTGCCGACTTCGTTGGGCTCGCACAGCAGGTTGACGCCATCGCCGAAGCCGCCGAGCGTCACGCTCGTGTTGAAGCGTCCGGCCCCTTCGACCGTCAGGCTGGTGATCTTCATGCCGCCCGGCCCTTGCGGCCCGGGGCAGGCTGGACGGCCCGGAGGTAAAGCTCCACCAGCGCATCCTCCGCCACACGCCGCGCCGCCTCGTCGCCGTCTGCCGCTTCAGCGAGCAGCCGGTCCGAGCTGCGCCGCAGGACGCCGTCGAAATCGATCGCCTCGAGGTCGGCCGGGCTCGGTCGCGCCGCCAGGGCCGAACGGTCGACGTCGAGCCGGAACATCGCGGCCTCGAGCGCCTGCAGCCGGCCATCGAGCTCAGCATGGCCGGCGAGCGGCAGCGCGCCGGCGAGCGTCAGCCGTGCCACGAGGACAGGGAGCTCGGGCAACGCCCTGAGCATCGCCTCGAGGTCGGCGAGATGGGCCGCCTCGTCGAGCCGGTGGCCGATCTCGCGCCAGACGTAGCGGCCCACGCGCCGGGGCGCGACGACCGGCCTGGCTCCGGGCCCCGCGATGTCGACCAGCAGCGCGACGCCCTCCTCCTGGCTGCCGAAGCGGTCGGGCTCTGGCGTGCCCGCATAGTGCACATTGGGCCCGATGGCGTTGGTGCGGTGCCAGTCGCCGAGGGCGAGGTAATCCAGCCGCGCCAGGCGGGGCCGCGCGGGATCGATCGGATTGCCCGCCTCGCCCTCGCCGCCGAAGCCCGCGACCGAGCCGTGGGCGAGGCCGATGCGCAGCCAGCCATCCGGGCTGGGCGCGCCGTCCATCCAGGCGCTGACGTCCCTCGGCTCGCTGCGGCGGAGCAGCGGGGCCGGAAGGATGACCGCGCCCGACAGCTCGAAAGGCTGGGATTCGAGGTGCAGCACGATGTTGGGCGGCGGCCCGAGCCCGCGGACGCGGTCCCACAGGCCCTGCGGTCGGTGCGGATCGTGATTGCCGGGCAAGAGATGCCAGCGCAGGGCCGGATGGCGGCGCATGCGCTCGAGCGGCTCGCGCAGCGTGCGCTCCGAGGGGGCGTCATGATCATAGACATCGCCGGCGACCAGGATGTCGGCGGCCCCTTCGGCGCGCGCCAGGGCTGCGATGGCGTCGATCACGTCGAGCCTCGCCTGCTGCAGGACGGCTTCCTTCTCGCCGAACTGGCGGAACACCTTGCCGATCTGCCAGTCCGCCGTGTGGATGAAGCGCATCGCCGTTGAACCCTCGCCCGGGGAGCCTGACCGAGCCCGGCCGGAGCGGCAAGGCGTGCGACCGGACGCTCCACATGCAATGCGCCAGCGGCGCGCGGCCGTGGCCTCATCATCTGCGCTGCAGAAGGGAGCGTGATTGGCTGGGGGACTAGGATTCGAACCTAGACAACCAGAGTCAGAGTCTGGGGTCCTACCGTTAGACGATCCCCCAGCAAGGGATCAGGCGTCGCCAGGGCGGCGCGATCACGGTCTGGGCCGTGTACTCAAGGCGGCCCGCACTTACAAGCGAAAAACGCGGACGGACCGGCGCCCCCCACGCCCGCCGCCAACCGCGCGGCAGGCTTCGGGCCTCTCGCCTGCCGTTGCGGATGGTGCACCGGGCCGTCCTGTCAGCCGGCCGACAACGTGCGGCGGACGGCGTCCTTCCAGGCCGCATAGCGGGCCTGGCGCGCCTCGTCGGCCAACGCAGGCTCGAAGCGGCGCTGGAGACGCCAGCGTCGGGCGAAGCCCTCAGGCTCCGGGTAGAAGCCCGAGGCGAGCCCGGCGAGATAGGCCGCGCCGAGCGCGGTCGTCTCGAGCACTTCGGGGCGGTCGACCGGCGCATCGAGCGTGTCGGCGAGGCATTGCATGGT